>JACQEL010000109.1 GCA_016200595.1 Deltaproteobacteria bacterium | reverse complement strand
GGTTGACCACGGTGACATTGAAGAACATCAGCCGTTTCTGGCTCGGGACCGCGAGCACGGGTGGTTGGAGCAGAAACCACGTTCCAACAACAAGCAGTACGAGAACAACTACGAGGATGGCCAAGATCTTGAGAATACGCCGGATCATAAGTCGTGAATCTCTATACTATTGCAGGAGGTTTACCCAGTTAGTTCACAGTAGCGTACGCTGTGCGCACGCCTGCAGCGCCATCGGTTTCTCTTCGTACACATTGCGCACGCTACTGAATTCTGCCCCGCTGTCGTGCTAAACCAGACGGCAAGAGATTCATACACTACAGTTACACCTTGTGCAGCCCCCGCCCGACGATCAATCGTCGGGCTCACGCCACGAAGTCCGGTAAACCGGGCTCCCAGGGGACTTCAGTCCCCTTTGTAGGCTGAGCCCGGAGCTTTAGCTGCGGGCGAGAAGTGCCCCAATGTCATGCGGTTCGATTTAGTCCCATATATCTTTCACCCCGGTGAGGGTGCCGGTGACGGTGCCGGTGGTGTTCAGGAGAGTATGGAAGGCTGGGAGATCAAAGACCAAGACGCTCCCGGTGCCGTTATTATCGAAGGTGCCTGCGGCGTGGACAAACCGACCCGTGCCCCCGCTAAAGGTGCCTTGCGTATGGTAGGTGAACGTGAGCGTGGTGAAATCAAAGCAGACCGCGCCCGACGTGTGCGTCAAGAAGAGCTGCTCCCCCGTGGCTTGGAGGGTGAACACGTCAAGGGCTTGCAGCAGGGGGAACTCCGCCGTGCCAACCGGACAGCTTATGTTGGTCGCCAGTGCGTCGAGGAGGGATTCGCTCTCCCCTTGGAAGAGAAAGCGGCCCAGGGTGGTATTGGCGATCCCGGTAAAGGTGCCGGCGGTCATGCCGTCGCCATTGGTATCGATCACCCCATTGACCCCGGTCCCTGCCTGGTGGCTGACAAAATGTCGTGACTTGGCCTCGGCCCTGCCTAGCCCTCCCATCAGCAGTAGTCCCAGGGTGATGCCGATCATAAAGTAATGGTTTTGCATAGCATTCTCCTCGTGGTGTGAGTGAGTGCCGTCGCCGGCGCTCTCACTGTATCCCTATGTTGGCAGACAACAGGGTGATCGGGCAGCCTATAAGCTCTTGCGGGTCATCTCCTCCTTCCTGTTTGCTGGGTTGGATGCAGATCCCCTCAGCTCCTGTTAGGGTCCGGCGTTGCCGAGGCTCTCCGACCCGCACGGGACCTCACCTCTACGCTCAGCCGGCGCTGACGGTGTTCTCTTGCCCCCGCCTTTGCTGTATGCGAGAAGAATAAGATGGTGGGGAGCAGAAATCCTAAGAGAATTCTGAGAAATTTCTGAGATTTTTCTGACATGAATAACGAGGAATACGGGCAGGAGCACAACCTCTTACACTTTGGGCCGTTTCGGCTCGATGTCCGCAACCAACAGCTCTGGCGGGGACAGGAGGTGATCCGCCTCACAGGTAAAGCCTTGGCAGTCCTGCGCTATCTAGCCGAGCGCAGTGGACAGCTCGTGACCAAAGACGAGTTCTTTGCCGCGGTGTGGCCAGGGGTGGTGGTGAGTGAATCGGCGCTGGTGGCCTGCATTGGCGAGCTGCGCCGAGCGTTAGGGGACGCGCGGCGAGCGCCTCAGTTCATCGAGACCGTGCATGGGCGCGGCTATCGGTTTATTGCCCCCCTCAGCACTCAGGACTCAGCACTCAGGACTCCGGCGCAGCCGGCTCTGCCGTTGCCCGACAAGCCCTCCATCGCTGTGCTGCCCTTCGTCAATATGAGTGGTGACCCTGAGCAGGAATACTTCAGCGATGGCCTCACCGAGGTCCTCACCGGCGATCTCTCCCAGATCTCCAGCCTCTTTGTCATCGCCCGCAACTCCGCCTTCACCTACAAAGGCAAGGCGGTGAAGGTGCAAGACGTCGGACAGGAGATGGGTGTGCGCTACGTCTTGGAAGGGGGGGTGCTGAAGGCCGAGGACACGGTGCGGATCACGGCGCAGTTGATCGATGCGACCACGGGCTATCACCTGTGGTCAGAGCGCTATGACCGGCCCTTGCAGAACCTCTTTGCCCTGCAAGACGAGATCGTGCAAAAGATCGTCACCACACTGAAACTCCAGCTCGGTTTGCAGGAGCAAGGGTACGTCGTGCCAGATGTTTGAGAAAGCCCTGGCGCTGGACCCGCAGTATGCCGAGGCGTACGCGCGGCTGGGTTGGACCTACTGGCTGGAGTGGGCCTGGCGCTGGAGTGCGGACCCCCAGACTCTGGAACGCGCGTTGGCGCTGGCGCACCAGGCTGTTGCCCTGGACGACTCTCTGCCTGGAGCCCATTCGCTCTTGAGCGCTGTCTATGCGCTGAAACAGCAGTCTGACCAAGCCATAGCGGAAGGGGAACGGGCTATCGCCCTCGATTCCAACTTTGCCGACAGCTATGAATTGCAGGCGCAGGCGCTGAACGCCGCGGGCCAACCTGAAAAAGCCCTGCGGATGACGGAGCAGGCGATGCGGCTCAACCCTCGCTATCCACCCGTCTACTTATTCCAATCGGGCTGGGCCTACTTCGGGACCGGGCGGTATGCCGAGGCGATCGCTACGCTGAAGGAAGCCATCAGCCGGAACCCCAATCTTATGACTGCCCATCTCTTCCTGGCTCTCAGCTACCTGCGGCAGTGGGTCTTTCAACAAAGTGCGGATGCCCAGACGTTGGCGCAGGCGTTGACGGCGGCGCAACGAGCTATCTCCTTAAGTGACTCCTTCTCCGTGGGTCACATAGTCTTGGGCTATGTCTATCTGTGGCAAAAGCAGTATGAGCCGGCCATGGCCGAGATGGAGCGGGCGATCGCCCTCGATCCTAACAATGCTACGGGTTATGCGGTTCTGGCTGAGACGCTGAGCCGTGTGAGCAGGCCGGAGGAAGCGGTGGGGATGGCAGAGCAGGCGCTGCGCCGCAAGCCCAATACCCCGGACCAACACTTATGCTTCGTAGGCGCTGCCTATTACCTGACCGGGCAGCCCGAGGAGGCGATTGCCCCTCTGAAGCAATATCTCTCCTGCTACCCCAATTTTCTTGGCGCTCATCTGACCCTGGCCGCAGTCTACAGTGAGCTAGGCCGAGGAGCGGAGGCGCGAGCGGAGGCCGCCGAAGTGCTGCGGCTCAATCCGCAGTTCTCCCTAGAGGTTCACAGGCAGAGAGAGCCGATTAAAGACCCGGTGATGTTGGAGCGCCAGCTTGCCGCTCTACGCAAGGCGGGGCTGAAGTGAGTGCTGAGTGACGAGTAGTGAACAATGAAACGCGCGTAAGCGTGTCAGACCTGCCCAAATTGATAAACAGCAATACGCAGTCAGCATACTGCTTCAGCCTCCCATCCCTATTTCTGAGCCCTTCAATCAAAAGGGTTGAGCAGTGTCAGTCCCAGCCCCTCGAAATGGCTCATGTTGCGCGTTACTAAGGTGAGTTTATGGGTAAGCGCTGTCGCGGCGATTTGTTTGTCCAGCGCGTTTTCTGGATGCGGTACGCGCAGTCGTCCCCACACCTGCGCTTCGTCATGGCAGAAATCCAGAATGTGTTCGCGGAACTCGTTCAGGATTACGTCTATCCAGACTTCCAGTTGCGTCGCTTGCCGGACATCACCCCGGTAACGAATCAGTTCGATCCCACGGCGTATTTCGCCGATGGTAATCACGCTGATATACAGTGCGCTCCCAGACGTCTGCGCCATCTTGAAAAAGCGCGTGACGCCGCGGTTAGCCTTGTCGCGCTTCCTCGCTTCGCTGATGACGTTCGTGTCAACCAAGTACATCGGGGCTGTTCGTATCTTCCACTCGCTCAAAGTCGGCGTCGTCGCCAACGTTGGGCATGGAAGCCAATACCTGGACGAAGGAGCGTTTCTTCGGTTTCACCAGTGCCTCTGCCAGAATTTTGCGATGTTCGGCTTCAGCGCTGGTGCCGTGCCTTCCCGCGCGCACCTTGAGCGCCTTAACGATTTCCTCGTCAACATTACGGACTACCAGATTAGCCATTGCTATAACTCCACACTACATCAATATGCTAGCAATGATAGCGCTCGCGTCAGTCGGAGTCAGCAGCGCTCGTGCGCAGAGCGCACGCTACACGAGCTACTTGCTGGGCAACGCTACGCTTTTGCCCAATCTCCTTCTAAGGCCAGCAGGGATTAAAGAGAACCCGAGAACACAAGACGATGCTTCTATAATGGACGTGTTGATATGACCTCCTTTCTCTTACGCTTGCCTGTGCCGTATGAAAGAAGATACAACGGCAGGGAGCGAAAATCTTAAGACAATTCCGGGAACTCTCTGAGATGAAGAGTGAGGAGCAGAGACAGGCACACCGCCTCTTGAGCTTTGAACCGTTTCGGCTCGATATCCCCAACGCCCAGCTCTGGCGAGGACCAGAGGTGATCCGCCTCACCAACAAAGCCTTGGCCGTCCTGTGTCATCTAACCGAGCGCAGTGGCCAGCTCGTCACCAAAGAGGAACTCTTTACCGCGGTATGGCCGGGAATAGTGGTCAGTGACTCGGCCCTGGTGACCTGCATTGGCGAGCTGCGCCGGGCCTTAGGCGACGCACGGCAGACACCCCAGTTCATCGAGACCGTACACGGGCGGGGCTATGGCTTTATCGCCGCCGTCTCCACCACTCCCCCAGTTGTCAGTTGTCAGTCAGCAGCCCTCCCCCGCTTCTCCTCAACTGGCCACTGGGAACTGGCCACTGACCACTTCTTTCGTGCCAGCCCTGCCCTTGCCCGACAAGCCCTCGATTGTTGTGCTGCCCTTTGTCACCCTCAGTGGTGATCCGCAGCAGGACTACTTCAGTGATGGCCTCACCGAAGTGCTGACCGGCGATCTCTCCAAGATCTCTAGCCTCTTTGTCATCGCTCGCAACTCCGCCTTCACCTACAAAGGCAAGGCGGTCAAGGTGCAGGACGTGGGACGGGAGATGGGGGTGCGGTACGTCTTGGAAGGGGGGGTACTGAAGGCTGAGGACACGGTGAGGATCACGGCACAGTTGATCGATGCCGCTACGGGTTATCACCTGTGGGCCGAGCGCTATGACCGGCCCTTGAAGGACATTTTCTCATTGCAAGATGAGATCGTGCAGAAGATCGTGAGGACGCTGAAACTCCAGCTCGCGTTGCAGGAGCAGGGGTACGTCCTGCGTAAACACACCGACAACCTGGAGGCCTATGATGCCTTCTTGCACGGGCTGGAATATTTTTTGCGCTTCACTAAAGAGGCCAATGCCCAGGCCCGGCAGCTGTGGGAGAACGCCGTTGCCCTGGACCCGCAGTATGCCGAGGCTTACGCGTGGCTGAGTTCCACTCACCACTTTGAGTGGCTCTTTTTTGGGAGTGCAGACCCCTCTGACTCTGGCGGCAGTCTACAGTGAGCTCGGGCGTGAAGCAGAGGCCCGAGCCGAGGCGGCGGAAGTGCTGCGAATCAATCCGCAGTTCTCCCTAGAGGTGCACCGGCAGCGAGAGCCGATTAAAGACCCGGCGCTGTTGGAGCACCACCTGGCTGCCTTGCGCAGGGCGGGACTGAAGTGAATTCCGAGTCTGCAAGTCGTCGAGCCTGCAAGTGACACGTCAAAGAATAGCCGGGAGTTTGACTGTATGACTTGATGACTCTGTGACTATGGTTGGTTTACGGAAGGGTTTGACAAGCAGGACCTACAAGAGGCGAAGGCACGGTTGGCAGCATTGTGTTGATTTTGCGGACTGTCCTGCGCACAAGGGTGTTACCCTACTTTACGCCGACCATGCACGACAGTAAGGATCTCAACCGTATTACTAACCACACGATAGATTACCCGGTAATTCCCAATAATCACTGCTCGAAAGCCTGTGTCCGGCAACTCGGGTACGTCGCGCCCTGACAAAGGGAATTGGGTGAGCCGCTCTACCTTCTGCCGAATCTCTCGACTGACGTTCCGCGCAGCCACCGGGTTATCTTGTCGGATGAACCGCAAGATCTCTCGCAAAGCGTCGCGCGCAGGCTCCGTCCACAACAGCCGCCAACGTTTTACTCGTTGAGCCATTCCTCGACTTCCCGCATCACTTGCGCATGGGGAATCAGCCTGCCCTCATCCGTCGCTTTGCTGCCTTTCGCAATTTTCTGCAGAAGCTCAAGCAGTTCTTGCTGCCTTTCGTAATGCTCAGCATCCATAAGAACGGCGGCAGATTTACCCTTTTGGGTAATCACGACTGGTCGCCTGGTCGTCTTCACTTGCGCCAAGATCTCAGCGGCATGGTTGCGGAAATCTGTCACCGGACGAACATCTTCAGTTGGCCGGAGTCTCATATAGAGTACCTCCTAAAGTACCTCAGCAAGTACTTTTCCAGGTCCGTGCTAAGCTGTCAAGCAGAGGTGGGTCAGGTCTGGCAAAAAGGATGGCGGCAAATTGAGGAAGGAATACATGTCGGAACACCACCTCCTGAGCTTCGAGCCTTTTCGGCTTGATGTCCCCAACGCCCAACTCTGGCAGGGACAGGAAGTCATCCGCCTCACAGGGAAAGCCTTGGCCGTGCTGGGCTATTTGGCCGAGCGCAGCGGCCAGCTCGTCACTAAAGACGACCTCTTTGCCGCGGTGTAGCCGGGAGTGGTGGTCAGTGACTCGGCCCTGGTGGCCGGCATCGGCGAGTTGCGCCGCGCCTTGGGCGACGCGCGGCGAACCCCGCAGTTCATCGAGACCGTCCATGGGCGCGGCTCTCGCTTCATCGCCCCCGTCGCTACCACTGAGCTAAATCAAAACACACGACATTCGTACACTTTACAACGTGACCATCCAGTCTTGTCATTCTGAGCGTAGCGAAGAATCTCACTGCGAGACCCTTCGTTTCACTCAGGGTGACAGATCTGGTGTGCCAATCTCTTGCGGTCT
>JACQEL010000108.1 GCA_016200595.1 Deltaproteobacteria bacterium | reverse complement strand
TTCAACCGATAGTAAAGGTCTCGGCGCAGCTTCCCGGTTCGGACTGCCTCTTCCAAGTCACTGTTAGTCGCTGCGATGATCCGCATATCCGCTTGATACGTCTTCGTCGAACCAAGCCGGCGGTACTCTTTCTCTTGGAGGAAGCGCAAGAGCTTGACTTGTGCCAGCGCCGGCAAACTGTCAACTTCATCCAAAAATAGCGTGCCACCCTCGGCCTCGTGAATCAAACCACACTGTGACGTAGAAGCATCGGTGAAAGCGCCACGCTCGTGGCCGAATAATTCGTTCTCCATTAACTCGGCAGGGATCGCCCCACAATTCACCGGGACAAAGGGGGCACGCGATCGGGGACTGAGATAATGGATCGCCCGCGCACACACCTCTTTCCCGGTCCCGGTTTCCCCGGAGATCAGCACGCTCACGTCGCACCGGGCCATGGTCGGGATCTTGCTAATCTCGGCCAGGAACGTGGGGCTCTCGCCGATGAGTTGTCGCAAGCCGAGCTTCCCTTTTAGCGTTTGCGTTATCCTCTCGCTTTCAGAAACTTGCTTCTGCAGGTGTAAGATACGGACAGGATTGCCGCCGCCTTCGCTCTTGGGCGCTCCGCGCAGATCCTGAGGTAACGACGCACCGCTGGACCCATTTATGGACATTGCTGACATCATTTTTCCCCCGCTAAGCCAACAGGTTCCGTTGGTCGCCAGCATGGCCCCAGTCACACGGAATAGCAATACGAAAACAGTGATATTGCGGTGATATTTAAGTGATAATTGAGGAGAGCGAAAACACCAACGCTTACGCGGAGTTCCCCCCTTCCGTCTTGGCCAAAGGCGGAAGGGAATGCCTCTCAGAGCGGAAAAGCGAGCAGGTCCTCAGGGTTTTCGGGCCGGCCGGAATTTTGCCAGTGTCACCTCGTCGGTTACGTCATCGAAGACAATCTCCACTGGCATATCGATCATGATGTCGTCATTGTCCACCGCCACCAGGTTGGTCAGCAGCCGTGGTCCTTCTTCCAGTTCTACCTCAGCCACGTTGTAGGGAATGTTATCTCTGAACGACGAAAAATAGGCCTGGTGAAACACCACCCAGGAATTTACTTTTCCGCGGCCGCTCAATTTCTGCCAGGCAAAGTTGCGCGACCAACACACCGGACAAAACGGTGCTGGCGGATACCAGATCTTGCCGCACTCGTTACAGTGTTGCAGCGTCAGCTCACGGCGCTTGAGTCCGTCCCAGTAGGGCTGGTTCAGTGTAGAGATAGCTGGTAGGGGCTTCTTGTATTCAGCCATGGTTACCTCCGATAGATCAAGGAATCGCCATAGGCGTTGGCCCACTGGATGAGCTGGGCGTTGGCAACTTGTCGCGGTCCACACTCGCCGCGCAACTGACGGACGATCTCCACTTGATGATTCCAGCCCATCATATGACCTTCGGAGAGAAGACCGCCGTTCGTGTTCATCGGTAACGCGCCACCAACTTCGATGCGCCCCTCCTGGGTGAACGCCGCGGCTTCGCCTTGACCACAGAAACCGAACCGTTCAAGCGCGGTCCAGGCGAGTATCGAGAAGGCATCGTAGGTAAAGAGGGCATTGATATCTTTCGGCGTAACATTAGCCATTTGATAGACGGGTTGGAGTCCAGGCTGGTAGTCGAACGCATCCTGCTGCGAAGTACCAAAACCGGGATAGGTCCAGATAAACTCTTCTCGCCCGCCAGGCAGCCCTTGCATACCGCTGAGATACACCGGCGGCTTCTGTAAATCGCGCGCCCGTTCACTGCTGGTCACAATGACACACGCGGCTCCATCATTGATCAGACAATAATCCAGCAGATGGAGCGGCTCGCACACAAAACGTGAATTCTGATGATCGTCCACAGTGATCGGCTCACGCATGATCGCCGTGGGGTTGAGCGAGGCGTGTTTGCGAAAGGCGACCGGAACGGCAGCGAGTTGGCGGCTGGTGGCACCAAAGCGGGCGAAGTATTTCTGCGCCACTAAGGCCGCACCAGCACCCGGCGAGGTCATCCCAAAGACCGGATCTTCGCCGTGCCCGCCGCCGGCTTCCCACGCGCCTTCGCTATCGCCAGCCCCCCCCATCATCGGCCGGCGAAAACCGGAGAAGCTAATCGCGGTCAGACAGGCCACCGCATTGGCCAGACCAGCGTTGACCGCCATCGCTGCCCACTGCAGGCAACTGGCAGTAAAGCGGCCGTGTGCCCAGGTCTGGTTATACATTTTGAGTTTAAGACCAAGGGCATAGGCGAGCGTATCAGCATCCGCGCCAATCGGTGTGCCAAAACTGACAATCAGGCCATCCAGATCATCTCGGCCCAGACCGGCGTCGTCCAAAGCATGGCGAATTGCCTCACCGGCAAGATCAATGGTGCTGCGATTGAGGCGTCGGCCGTAAGGTGAGTGACCGACACCGCAGACCGCAGTTTTGTCTTTCAGATTCCACGCAGCCATATTCTATTCTCCCAAGGCGACACAGTAGGACAGAAAGGAGTTGTGTGTCAACCGAAAGCGGTTTGCGACCCTCCCTCTATATTACTTACGTTCCCCGCTGAATCACTACCGAATTCGACTCGATCTGCTCCGGCATCTCAGGAAACGGTTTCTCACAAAAATAGACGCGGATCTGGATTCTTCCGTCAGGGCGAAAATCTGAGGGGATCGTCCATTTGATGGTCCGACCCTCCGGCTCTCTCACCGCAAGACACTCCTCAGTCTTGCCGTCGAACGAGAACTCCTTCAACGTCTGACCGTCATGCACGATGGCAAAGTGCGAAGCAAAACCGATGGGGTAATCGGTCAGGCGCGCCAACTTTAATTCGACGATTTCTCCCGGGAGATAAATATCCTGGTCGGTACGGGCCATGATTTGCTTATTGTGCTCAGAAATGTTGGTGCGCACCTTCGAGGTCGTCTCATCCCAGTAGCGAGCCGGACCGGTATCAACATGTAACGAGTTGTCATGATAGTAACCGACACCACAACAATTCAGAGCTTTGATCGTCTTAAACCATTCGGCAGACAAGACCTTTCGCATTCTGATATCCGCCGCCATCCCTTCCATATGCAGACTGGCCTTCGCAGCCAAGCGCCCCTGAGCCCGTAAGTGTTCATTGTATTCTGGACTACGGTAGCCAGAGATGATCTCAATCGGCTGGTGATAATGGTCCTCAATGTAATCAAGAAGGGAAATCAGCCGGAGAGAAATACTATCATGAGACTGCACCGGAACCCCAAAAAGATGATTGAGGCGTTGATGCTCGTCCCGAGGGTACGACCCATCCGGCAAGCGGTAGTGAATGCGGGCGGATTGACCAGTCTTGGCATTGGTCAGTTGAATCGAGCCGTCGCCACTAAAGAAATAGCGATCCTTGGGCTTCCCCCCATCGGCAAACGAGGAGGAAAGAAGAAAGACTAGGAAAAAAGAAGCTATTAGCCCTATCGTCAATCTATTGGTTCTCATCTCTATCTCTATCTCACTTCCTCAATCCTAGTGCATCCAATTTTTCCTTCAGGAGCGGAATGCGATCATGTCCCCAAAACATCTCGCCTTCGACAATAAAAATCGGCACGCCAAAAACCTCGTCCGCCTCCGCTCGTTGCTGAATCGCAGCCAGCTCAGCTCGGCTTTCCAGTCCGAGATAGGAGAAGAATCCCTCCGGTTCTATACCGATTTCCGTCAAGACGGCGGCAATCGCCTGCTTGTTTTCTATGTCGAGTTCGCGCTTCCAGAAACGCTCAAACACACGATCGTGGTAAGCCCGAAACTTGCCCTGCTTACAGGCGTACAGCATACCGATCGCCGCTATCAAAGAATCGAAAATCTTCTGGGGCCCGCGCACTACCAAGCCGCGTTTGTTCGCCCAGCGGCGGGCATCCATGTACGAGTAGCGGATCTTACGCCACTGCTGTGGGTCACGAGTCTGCAGGTCCCCGTAGACCTCCGGGATGTTGACGACATGGGGCAACCACTCGATCTGTACGTAATAGTCTTCTTCTAACTGATACGCTTCATCCTTCGCCAGATAAGCAAAGGGGCTTTTGTAATCGAAGTAGAGCTTGATCGGGGTAGGGTCCATGCCTAGCTCCTTTCACGGGACTTTCTGCAACCCCATACCCAGGTAGGTAAAGTGGTCGTCTTCTGTCAGAATTTGCCTCAGTCGTCTTTCTTGCACAATCACTGCGGACGTTAGATCGGTAAAAGAAATTAAGGGCTTGTCCTGAAACTTCAAGCGCAACCGCCTGGCCTTCTCAAAGCGCTCTGGGGTAATGCGCTCTAAGCGCAGGTAAGAATCTTGAACTGCCTTCTCTATTTTCTCTAGACCCACTTTGGCGGTAGCAAAAGGCAGCCAACGGAAAAGGAGAGTAATCGTTTCGTCCAGCACGTGAGGTCTTTGCAATAGGTGTGGAAAAAGCGTTCGGCAGCGATATGCTCTGGATGATGATTGTCTCCTTTAGTGTAACTCCTCCAACAATGTTTTTGCTTCCTGCACGTCTTTTGTATCAAACCCCTCGGTAAACCAGTTATAAATATCTGCCAGCATCTGCCGGGCTTCTTCTTTCTTCCCTTGACTCTGCCACAACCGCGCCAAGCTCATCACCGCCCGCAGTTCCAGCGCCTTCGCCTGCTGCTGCTGCGCAATCCTAACGGCTCTCAGGAAATAGCCTTCCGCTTCGCCTTTGGACTGCGCGCCTTGGGCATGAGGCTGAAACATCAGTTCTCCTTTCAATCGATAGATCTCGGCCTCGTATTGCCGTTCTCCAGTTTTCGCTACGAGCGCCAGCGCCTCCGCTAGCACCTTTACCCCCTCTTCGTTCCGTCCGGTGTTTCCATACGCTTCCGCCAGCAGAGCAAGATAATAGGGCTGCATGATCCCTGCTCCGAGGGCTTGCCAGGAGGTCAGACCTTGGCGCATTTGCCGAATACCCGCCTCCTGCCGTCCCTGTTCTATCAATGCCGCCCCCTGCAAGATTATCCCGAGTGCTTCAAAGAGCGGAAATCCTTGCTCAACAGAGAGTATCATCGCCTCCTGCGCCCGCTCTTGGGCGGCCCACGCCTCCCGCCGGAACTGATGGAGGAAGGCCGCCCACAGCAGGGCGTGTGCGAGGCTGTACGGGTGGGATAGCTCTTGGGCTAAAGCGAGCGCTTCCTGAATTCTCT
>JACQEL010001002.1 GCA_016200595.1 Deltaproteobacteria bacterium | reverse complement strand
TCCTCAGCCCTCGTTACTCATTACTTCTTTTGTTCCGCCCAACCCTCACTCAAGGGCACGGAGTAGTACATGTGCACTTTGCGTGAGCGGAATTTCCACGCATCCCCTACCTTGGCATACTGGTCATCATAGTAGCCAGCCGCGATTATGCTCTTGCCCTCACGGGCACCACGGATTTCTACATAGCAAGTGCCGGTAGCTTGGTTGCCGCCTTGGAGTTCAACCACATGATTATGGATGAATGGGTGCGGATCGAGGCTAGCGAGTCCCTGCTGGTAGGCTTTGAGCAACGCCTCTTTGCCCTTGGCGGCAGGTTGGTTTCCTCCGACATCAAACTCCCCGTCTGCGGTGAAAAGGTTGACGATAGACGGAACGTCCTTTTTCCACACGTAGTGACAGTACTTGAGTGGTAAATCACGAATCGCTTCCCGGTCGGCCATTTCCTGGACAAGAGTTTCTGTACTTTTCTGCGCCATATATTCCTCCTTTTTCTGGCAGGCTGACAGATGAGAGGTAACAGGTTATAGGGAAAGAAGGAAGAGAGAGATATTTTCTCTGATGGATGAGACTAGTAAAGGAGTAGGACCGGCCATGAAAGTGAAGCTCGCCTTTGGTCGCGCAAGCGCGGAAGTTGAATTGCCCTCCCATGTGCAGGTGACCGTACTGGAAGCTAAATTTGCCGAGGCGTTAGCCTCGGCTGATGACGCACTGGCTGAGGCGCTGTGTCATCCCCTTGGGTCTCCCGCTTTGCTTGACCTTGCCCGCGGCAAAAAGACCGCGGCAATTTCCATCTGCGATATTACTCGGCCCGCTCCCAACCGTGTCGTCTTGCCTCATGTCTTGGCCGTGCTAGAGCAGGCTGGAGTGCCGCGCTCAGGTATTACCATTCTCATCGCCACCGGCCTGCATCGGGCCGCAACGGCGCAGGAGCTACAAGAAATCGTCGGGCCAGAGCTCCTTGATCGCTACCTAGTTGTGTCCCATAACGCCCGCGATGGCACAACCCATGCCGATCTCGGGACCACCCGTTCCGGCACGCGCGTCTTGATTGACCGGCGGTTTCTCGAGAGTGATCTCCATATCTCTCTGGGATTTATCGAGCATCACCTCATGCTCGGTTTCTCTGGCGGCAGAAAATTAGTCGCCCCAGGGCTGGCCGGCGAGGAAACCATCAAACGCTTACACAGCCCCTTGTTCATGCGTGACCCGCGGGTGATCGAAGGGTCTTTCCCCGACAACCCGCTGCATCACGAACTCTTGGAAATCGCCGGCATGGCACGGCATGATTTTATTGTCGATGTCGCGCTCACGCGCGCGCGGCAGATAGCCCGAGTATTTGCTGGTGATCCCACCATCGCTCACGCGGCAGGAGTGGAATTCGTACGCACTTCGACCCTGGCGCTGCTTGAAGAAGCGGTGGACGCCGTAATCACCACCAGTGGGGGCTATCCCCTGGACCTTACGTATTATCAGGCAGTGAAAGGCGTGACCGCGGCTTCGCACATTGTGAAATCGGGTGGTACGATTCTGCTCACGGCTGCCTGCCAAGAAGGGCTCGGCAGTCCTGAGTTCACCCGTTTTGTCCGCCGTTTTCCCGACGCGCGCGCGTGTCTCGAGGCGACCGCACGCGCGTCAGTGATCATTGATCAATGGCAACTGGAGAAACTGGCTTTAGTGGCGCAGAGGGCACGGCTGGCTTTCTGCACGCCGGGCATCGCGAGCGAGGATCGCACCTATCTGTGGGGACCTGTGTTTGAGGAGCCTGCTGAAGCTGTAGCGGCACTGGGTGCAGAACTACCCCGCGGTGCGAGTGTCGCTGTCATTCCTGAAGGACCGTATGTGTTCTCGCAGCTCGCAACGAAGTAGGGAGGGTGGGTCGCGACCACCCTACTGAACTGAAGGGTTCGACACCGCGGATTTGCAAGAGGCAAAGGCGTCGTGAGAAGAGCTGGCGTGACAACGGAGCATCACCGTGAGAGGTTTACAGAATTGCACCCTGCTCCTCTAACAACGCTTTCAGATCCAATGCCAAACCTGGGAAAGCCGCAGGTCGGAATATCTCGCCCCCTTCAGCAGCGGCAGTACGGGAGTAGCGGCCAGCTTCCGCGTGGTACTCTTCTTGAATCAGGCTCTCAGTATCGATCAACCAATACCAGGGTACGCCAGCAGCCAAATAGTTGTTAAATTTAGTCACCCGATCCCGACCGGGATTGCTGCGCGAAACGATTTCAATCACTAGATCTGGCACGCCGCGGATTCTGCCATCCTTTTCGCTGTGAAAGGAGAGATGTTCCGTTGTGAGAAACACAAGATCAGGAACGTAAGTGAGGTCTTCATTCAGTTCAACATCAATCTCAACCCAACATCTTCCAAGCTGATTACGGGCCACATAAACCTGGAGTACTCGTGCTAACGCGGTGGCAATGTCCTGGTGACGGCTATGTGGTCTGGGCATTGGGATAAGTTCTCCATGCTCAAACTCAAAATCAGGTGGGCCTTCTGGTAAGGTGAGGAACTCGGCTTTGGTCATTCGGCGTCGCTCGAGCGACGGGGCAGATGTTCCAGGCATGGGTTCTTGCTCTTGGCTCGGAGAAATGACGGAGTTCTAGTGAGAGAAGAAGGGTGCAGCATGCTGCACCCCCCAAGCATTCACTACGCCATGCGGTAGAGTCGGATGGCGTTATCAGCCACGATCTTTTGCGCCACGTCAGGTGGGACCTTGGCGAAGTCTTTCTTGATCACTTCCTGTGAGTGCGGCCAGGTAGAGTCAGTGTGCGGGAAGTCCGAGGCCCACATGTAGTTATCT
>JACQEL010001001.1 GCA_016200595.1 Deltaproteobacteria bacterium | reverse complement strand
GCCTGGTGCAGGTGCTCAAAGAGCAGATTGCCATAGAGCCACATACGCGCTTAGAGTGCCGCTGTTCGCCTTACCACCAAAATAGCGCGCTGCACCCTGTGATCGAGCTGCTGCAGCGGGTACTACAGCTTCAGCGTGAAGACTCTTCTGAGGAGAAGCTGAGCAAGCTGGAGAGGGCACTGGAACCGTATGGCTTTGCCCTGCTGGAAGTGGTGCCATTGTTTGCCTCCTTGCTGTCGCTGCCGCTGCCTGAGCGGTACCCTCCACTGACCCTCACGCCTCAGAAACAGAAGGAGAAGACCCAGCACGCCGTCATCATCTGGCTGTTGAAGGAGGCGGAACGACAGGCGCTGCTCTCGGCGTGGGAAGACCTACACTGGGCTGATCCCTCCACACTGGAATTACTCGACCTCTTGATTACCCAGGCTCTCACAGCCCGCATGTACTTACTGTTGACCTTTCGGCCCGAGTTCAGCCCGCCGTGGGCGAACCGCTCGCACCTTACCTCGCTCACGCTCAACCGTCTCCCACATACGCAGGCAGAGGTGATGGTCACGCAAATCACAGGTGATAAAGCCCTGCCCCCGGAGGTGTTGCAGCAGATCGTGGCCAAGACGGATGGAGTGCCACTATTTGTGGAGGAACTAACGAAAACAGTGCTGGAATTGCAGCTGAATGTAGGGGCACGGCGCGCCGTGCCCCTACCGTTGGCGATTCCGGCTACGCTACACGATTCATTGATGGCTCGATTGGATCGGCTAGGGCCAGGCAAAGAAGTGGCCCAGCTTGGAGCGACACTAGGGCGAGAGTTTTCCTATGAATTGCTCCAGGCCGTCTCAGTTTTGGATGAGGGGACGTTGCAACGAGAGCTGGCGCGGTTAGTGGACGCCGAGTTTCTCTTCCAACGGGGATTGCCGCCACAGGCGCGGTATGTCTTCAAGCATGCGCTCATTCAGGATGCGGCCTATCAATCGTTCAGTATCACCAGCAGATTGCCCAGGTGTTGGCGGAACGCTTCCCGGAAACCGCAGAGACCCAGCCTGAGCTACTAGCCCATCATTACACCGAAGCAGGGCTCAGCACGCAGGCCATTCCTTACTGGCAGAAAGCCGGACAGAGAGCTGTAGAGCATTCGGCTAATGCCGAAGCGATTCGTCACTTGATTAAAGGACTGAGCCTTCTCACGGTTCTCCCAGACACGCCTGGCAGTTTATACCAGGAGCTAATGCTGCAAATCACGCTAGGCACTTCATTAATGGCCACCAAGGGCTATGCAGCGCCGGAAGTGCAGCGTGCCTATACCCGAGCGCGAGAGCTATGCCATCAGCTTAAGGATACTACGCGGCTCTTCCCAGTCTTGCTCGGGCTATGGAGGTTTTATGCCTCACGAGCAGAGCACAAAACGGCACGGGAGCTGGGGGAACAACTTCTCAGCGCGGCACGGCATACACCGGAGCATCCCATGCGTCTTCTCGGGGCTCACCAAGGATTGGGCACTACCTTGCTCTATATGGGAGAATTTGCCCCTGCCCGCGCGCACCTTGAGCGGGGAGTTGCCCTGTACGATGCCCAACAGCATCGCCGTCAAGCCTTGCGCTCCGGCCAGGATGCCGGGGTGGTATGTCTCGGCCATCTTGCCTGGGCGCTCTGGGGTTTAGGCTATCCAGGCCAGGCTCTCCAGAGGCTTCGCGAGGCGCTAAAGCTGGCCCAGGAACTTGTCCACCCTCTCAGCCTTTGCTGGGCTCACTGCCTTGCTGCCATCGTGTATCAGTTGCGTCGTGAGCAGCAGGAAGTCCGAGAGCAGGCAGAGGAAGCACTTAGGCTGTCCAATGAGCACGGGTTTGCGCAATTACTGGCACAAGGGACTCTTTGGACGGGGTGGCTGCAAGTTGACCAGGGATGGGAAGAAGAAGGAAGCACCCAGATGCAGGAGGGTCTCGCTGCGCATCGGGCAACGGGGGCAGAAGTATATCGACCATATTATCTTGCCTTGCTCGCCGAGGTGTATGGGAAAATGGATCAGACAAAGAAAGGACTGAGTGTGCTGGCCGAGGCGCTGGACGTAGTGGACAAAACTGGGGAGCGTTTTTACGAGGCAGATCTGTATCGGCTGAAAGGCGAGCTTGCGCTACAAAAGTTGTCAGTTGCCAGTTATCAGTTGTCAGTTACTAGCACCCAACACACCCAACACCTAGCACCCAACACCCAATCCGAAGCTGAAGCGTGTTTTCACAAAGCCATGGACATTGCCCGTAAGCAGAGTGCGAAGTCGCTAGAGCTGCGGGCGGTGATGAGCTTGAGCCGGCTGTGGCAACAGCAAGGAAAGACGAAAGAAGCTCACGAGATGTTATCCGAGACCTACAACTGGTTCACCGAAGGGTTTGATACCAAAGATTTGCAAGAGGCGAAGGCACTGCTGGAAGAGTTGGCCTTATGATAGAAATCAACGGTGACCCCTCAGCTTGATAAGGATTAGCGTAATGCAAACTGGGAAATTAGAGGCCCGCGTTGCCGCTCTAGAAAACGAGGTTAATCGCTTGAGAAGAGATCTGGAAAGCGGAAGGGGTGGAGGGAAACCTTGGTGGGAACAAATCGCCGGAACCTTTGCCCAGGATCGCATCTATAAAGAGGCGATGAGGCTGGGACAACAACAAAGACGTGCCCAAAGGTCTCCATCATCCAAGCAGGATAGAGACAGCAATGCTCGTGCTCGACACCGATCATCTTAGCGCTCTAGAGTGGGAGGCGAGTACAACTACTCAGCGACTCCTTGAACGCTTATCACTCCTCGCATCGGATGAAGCGGCCACCACGATTATCAATTTCGAGGAACAGATGCGTGGCTGGCTCGCGTACCTCTCTCGTGCACGGACGCTGACGCAGCAAGTCGAAGCGTACCGGCGTCTTAAAAAACACTTGGACAACTATCGCACGATTTTTGTACTGGAGTTCGACCTCCGCGCGGCGACAGAATTCCAGCGACTGCGTAAGAAACATCGAACCATTGGGACTATGGATCTAAAAATTGCTGCTATCGTGCTCGCAAATGACGCGACGCTCCTCTCGCGCAACCTCACAGACTTTCGCAAAATACTGGAACTGAAGGTCGAGGACTGGACGGCAGAATGAACACGCTAGGGTGGTTCGCGTCCCACCCTACGATACTCTGAGATGTTGTTCAGTTACCAGGTTTCAGATTCCATAGACCTTGGCTGCGTTCTCGCCAAGGATCTTCTGCCGGGTCGAGGCTGACAGTGGCTCCACGAGCTCGCACAGTTCATCCATATAGTTCCCTGGGTGGTCGGAGTGCGGGAAATCTGACGCCCAGAAAAATTTATCTGCGCCGACAAAATCGACAATGTGGCCGAAGGCTTTTTCGTCGGGGTCGCCCGAGATCCAACACTGCCGGTAGAAGTAATAACTCGGCTTCTCTTTCAGTCGTACGTTCTCCCCGATCGGACTGTCGTACACCGCATCCATGCGGTTGAGCAGATAGCCCGCCCAGCCAGCCCCCGACTCTAACACCACCACTTTGACGCCGGGGAACCGGTCAAACAGTCCATACTGAAACATCGCCGTAAAGGCTTGTAAGGGGCCCTGCGCCCCGTGGACATTTTGGTGCCAGAGCGCCCACTTCTGCATGTCACGGAAGCGTTGATGGACGCGCTTGGCTGGAGGTTCCCCGCTGGGATGGATGCCCACCGGAACGTTCAGCTCCTGAGCCTTCGCCCAGAAGGGATCATAGTCCGGGTGCGCGTGCGACTTGTAGGTCGGGGTAAAGGGCACAAAAAAGGCGCCCTTACAGCCGCTCTTGACTGCCCGCTCCAACTCACGGGCGGCTTCGTAAGGATCACCAAAGGAGATAT
>JACQEL010000107.1 GCA_016200595.1 Deltaproteobacteria bacterium | reverse complement strand
GGTTACTCTTCCCAAGCACAGCTTGCATGATCGCATTATGCAACTCGGGTCGAAAGGCTTGAATTTTATCGTTGTCGCGTTGAGGATGCACGCGGTTACTGAGTACGATCACATGCACGTGACGATCAAGATCGATCCACAGTGAGGTTCCGGTGAAGCCGAGATGCCCAACTGAGTGCGCAGAGAATAACTCTCCGGCACTCGAATGCTGAGGCGAGGGGGTGTCCCACCCTAAGGCCCATGTCGAGCCTGGCACATGGTCATCACGCGTCCAGAATTCGCGCATCGTGGCTGCTGACAAGAAATCGCTCTCGCCCCGATAACAGGCAATTAGGCAGTTGGCTAGTCGATCGACATCATCCACGGTCGAAAACAAACCGGCATGGCCGGCAACCCCACCCATGGCGTAGGCGTTGTCGTCGTGCACCTCGGCGCACAAGACACGCTTTCGCCAGGAACAGCGCTCGGTAGAGGCAAATTGCTCCACCACCGGTTCGAGTCTGCGCCGCCGCACGAGTTCCAAGTTGATAAACGAGGTCGAGCGGAGCCCGAGCGGACGAAAGATTTTGTTCCAGCAGTACTGATCAAGTTCCAGGCCACTGATAGCTTCTACGGTTGCCCCGAGCAGCATGAATCCCAGGTCGCTATAGATGGCTTGCTGACCAGGGGGAGCCTCAAGTTTCTCGCGCTGCAGTTGGGTGTAGACAAACTCTTTGGCGCTGTGGGTCCCGACGAATCCCACTTTCCTCCCTTTCGCCTCGAGGTCGATCATCTCGCGATAATACGGCCGCCAAGCCGGCAAGCCGGAAGAATGGGAGAGCAGTTGACGAAGAGTCATCCCAGTTTTCCCGTGCACACCGAAGTTGGGAAAAAACCGCACGACGTGGTCATCGAGGCGCAACTTCTTCTCCCGCACCAGCAACATGATGGCGAGAGTTGTGGCTAAGGGTTTGGTCAGTGAGGCCAGATCGAAAACGGTTTCTGCGCTGACAGGTTGCTGGTCAGGTTCCAGACTGCGCCAACCCACCGCTCGCCGGTACAGAATCGTCCCGGCCCGGTTGACTAACACCACCACCCCGGGGAAGACTCCACGGTCTACCGCCTCGGTCACCTGCTGATCGACCGCAGAGAAATCCATGATCGCATCTTACAAGACTGCAGGTTCGAGAAAAGTGAGGTGCCGTTGGGTGGTGTCGAGCCGGACTCGGGTACCGAGTGGTAAGGCCAGGTTTTCCCCTCCATGGCCAGCTGGCAAACCAAACCCAATGGGATAAGAATAGTCATCAAACACATCGGCAATGACCGAGAGCAGCAAGGCCGGATCATTGCTGTCACCCAGGCAGCCACTCATCGAGCCAAAGATTACCCCAGCGAGGTTGTCTAGCTTGCCGGCCTGCTTGAGGTGGGTCAGCATACGATCGATACGGTAGGGTTTCTCTCCGACATCCTCAATAAACAGAACAACGCCGGTTGGATCTAGGGCAAAAGGCGTCCCCAAGGTCGTTACGAGCAACGACAAGCAGCCGCCCAGCAACCATCCTTCGGCTACACCGTCGCGGATCACAGTAGGAAAGGCCAACCGTTCTTCCCCTGTCCCAGTCATGAGCACGCCGAGCAAATGGGAAAGAGAGCGAGGGGAAAATCCAGTGGCGAACTCACCGGCCACCACCGGTCCATGAAAGCAGACGAGGCCAGCCTGTTGAACGAAGGCGTTCAGCAAAAGGGTGACATCGCTGAAGCCAAGGAAGATTTTCTGCGTCCGCGCCAGCGCAGGAAAATCGAGAAGCGGCAACAGGCGGCCCGAGCCATACCCGGCGCGGGAACAAAAGATCGCTCGCACCTCGGGATCGTGAAACATCGCGGTCAGTTCATGAGCTCGGTCACTATCGGTACCAGCGAGAAAGCGATGGCGATCAAGCGCATGCGGTCCCACGCGCACCGAGAACCCTAACCGCTCTAGCTCTGTACATCCACGGCGCAGGGTCTCAGCCGGTACGGCAGCGGCCGGAGAGATGACACCGATCACGTCTCCACGGCCTAGGCGGGAAGGCTTTCGTAAGGTCATGGTTGATGAAGTCGCCGGAAAAATGTGGTTCAGGCTTCGACAGAAACTAGTCTAAGCATATCGCAGGGCTCAACATGAACGATTCTCGCCGGAAGGGCAACCCTCTACAGCCATCCTCACCAGGGGCGGCCACAGAGGGCATGGGTCCCAACTTAAGAACAAAAGAGGGGCTTTTCTCACTTAGCGCCCTGCCGGACAGGTTCCTTCCCCGTTGACGGGGAAGGTCAGGATGGGGTCAGAGGCCAGGGCACCGCCGCAGATGGCCCTCACCCTAGCCCTCTCCCGTCAACGGGAGAGGGGACCGAGAGACGAGCGGCGGGCAAAATCCGTTAAGTTAGGACTGGTGCCACAGAGCGCCGCCCTTAATTGCCTATGTGTGAAGAGGGACAGGATCTCTCACGCCGCCCCAAAGAGCCGTCTCTTGTCGGCCGCCACTCGTGCCTCATACTCACGTTCCAGCAGGGCGCTAGGAATATAGAGCGGTTCAAGACGCTGACGCAACTCCCAGACTTGTTCACAGGAAGTCACCAAACGAAAAAGCTGCTCGGGGAACAAGCCCTGAAATCCATCTGATTTAGCGATAAGCGGGTTGGGGTGTGCCTCAACCAAAACTACTGAAGCGCCAGCCATGATCCCGGCTAAGGTCATGGGGTGGACCAGATCGCGTATCCCAGTGCCGTGCGAAGCATCAACCGCCACCGGTAGGCCAGAAAGCTGGTAATAGAACGCCGCAATGCTGCCAAGATCTAACGTGTTGCGCGTGTACTTATTAGGGCTGACGATGCCGCGCTCGCACAGAATGACGTTTTCCTTGCCAGCCGACATAATACGCTCGACCCACAGCAAATAGGCTTCGATGTCGAGTGAGTTTCCGCGTTTGTGGATCACTGGCAACGCCGTATCCCGCAAGCGGTTTAATAAAGCCTGGTTCTTCGAGTTGGGCTCACCAACCTGGAAACAATCCACTCCCATGTCTTCGTAGACCGACACCTCGTTCGCGTCGAGGACTTCGACTACCGTGGGCAGGTCAAATTCCCTTCCTGCTTTCACAATCAGTTTGAGGCCATTGCGCAGGGCTTCTTCCGAACTCGAGCCGATCCCCTCCCAACCACTATATGGGCTGGAACGGTACTTCACCACTCCGCCGCGCAGGGCTTTGGCGCCAGCTTCTTTGACAATGCGGGCCGCCTCCATAATTTGCGTCTCGCTCTCGACCGAGCAGGGACCGGCGATGACGGTCAGTTCCTCACCGCCGACCTCAACCTTGCCGATGCGGACTGTACGGTGAATCAGGTTTCCAGGGGAACCCTTCTGGGCAACACGCTTGTAGGCGCGCGAAATGGGGATCAGGCTCTCGACGCCGCCCATCTCTTGTACTTCACCAACCGGCAGACGGGTGATGTCGCCATAGACGCCGATCAGGGTGATCTCCTCACCCACCATTTTGCCGGT
>JACQEL010000983.1 GCA_016200595.1 Deltaproteobacteria bacterium | reverse complement strand
GCGCAAGCATGGCTTGCGCACTCCAAAATTTCGTTCCGTGCGCACAGATTTTGTATATGAGCCTATACTTCTGTTCATTGCCATCGATTTGAGGCGAGTATGCTTGATCCTCAGAGTGAGAAAATTCTCGTCCAGTTTATTCAGGAATTGCGAGCGCTCCTTTCCGGCGAGCTGGTTGCGGCGGCCCTCTATGGTAGTGGCGCGGGAAGCAATTTTGTGCCCGGCGTTTCGGATCTCAACGTGGTCATCGTCGTGAAAGAGGTACGATTTGACGTGCTGCAGAAGCTGCAACCCCGCATTGCGGCGTGGCATACTCAGGGGTTCGCGGTCCCTCTGCTGCTGGACCGGGAGTTTTTACAACGCAGCCGGGATGTCTTTCCCATGGAATTCCACGATATTAAGGAGCAACATCGCTTGCTGTGGGGCGAGGACATATTTCGTGAGTTGGAGATCGATACGCGGCACCTCCGCTTTCAGGCCGAACATGAAGCGCGCAGTAAACTGCTGCGCTTACAGGCGCTGTACCTCGAATGTGCCGGAGATCAACCCCGCCTGCAGGCCCTGATGTTTGACTCGCTCAAGACGTTTCTCATCCTCATGCGTAACCTCATCCGTTTGCAGGGCAAGACGGGCCTACTGACCTCTACGCAAGTACTGGATCAATTTGAGCAGCACTTTCATCAGGCCTTTCCCCGGATGCGGCAACTCATAGCGCTCCGTGCCGGCCACCAGCAGTGGTCTGGGACTCCTATCATTGACATCTTTCGCGACTATCTGGCCGAGGTGCAACAGATCGTGACCGTCATTGATCACCTCTCTTCCCACGCCTCATCTCCTCATGCGTAATTCGCTCAAGTTCGTGTTTGCCTGCCTGTTGGTTTTCGGCCTGCAACAATCAGCCAGCAGCGAAGACGTGCAGATCCCGGCTTCGCAAGGTCTGGTCTCGGACTTTGCCGGGGTCATTGATCAGTCCACGCAGCAACAACTCACGCTCCTGCTACAAGAACTCAAAGACAAGACGGGTGCGGAGATCGCTATTGTCACGGTCGAAACTACTCAGCCGCTGACTGTCTTCGACTATGCGCTGAAGATTGCTGAAGCTTGGAAACCCGGAGCAAAAGGCAAAGACAACGGCGTGGTCTTCTTAGTCGCGGCCAAAGATCACAAGATGTTCATCGTTACCGGCTATGGTGTGGAGGGAGTTCTGCCAGATGGGAAGGTTGGTGAGATCCAGGATGAGTACATCGTGCCGTCCTTCAAGCGAGGGGACTATGCTCGCGGCATTCTCGCCGGCACACAAGTGATGGCCGACCTCATAGCGAAGGAGTATGGAGTCCGCCTCACTGGAGCCCGCTTACCGCAGCCGCACGCTCGCCCTGGAGGAGAAGCGCCGTCAGGTTTGACGCTATTAGTCTTTGCCGTCATTGTGCTTGGTCTGATTGTTGCGGGCTTTACGGGCACACGGCGTTCGCGTTATAGCCGCTTTGGCGGGCCGCGGTATGGTGGTGGTGGGTATGGTGGGGGCGGATTTGGCGGGGGCGGATTTGGTGGCGGTGGGGGCTTTGGCGGCGATAGCGGAGGCTCCGGCGGATTTGGTGGGGGCGGGTTTGGTGGTGGGGGCGCGGGGAGAGATTGGTAGGGCAAAGATGTGAAGTATAAACCGTGAAACGTAAACAAGATGAATACTGTCGGGAGTATTGATAAGAGAGACCCATGCCAATGCTACACAAGATTCTTATCGCCAATCGTGGAGAGATCGCTATCCGCATTGCTCGCACCTGTCGTGAGCTGGGTATTGCCACTGTGTCAATCTATTCTGAAGCTGACCTGTCCTCCCCGCACGTGCATGCGGCTGATGAAGCGGTGCATATTGGCCCCGCCCAGGCCAATGCGAGTTATCTCAATGCCGAGGTAATTATTCAGGCCGCCCGCCGCACTGGGGCCCAGGCTATCCATCCAGGGTATGGATTTTTGTCAGAGAACGCGGCTTTTGCCAGGCGCGTGCACGAGGCTGGCCTCGTCTTTATTGGACCCTCGCCTGAGTCCCTGGCTGCGGTCGGCAACAAAATCTTTGCCCGACAGACCGTAGCCAAACTGGGCGTCCCCGTAGTTCCAGCTTTGGAGCAACCGTCAAGCGATCCCGCGATGCTCCGTGAGCAAGTGCGTGCTCTTGGCTACCCACTGCTTATTAAGGCTGCGGCTGGTGGCGGAGGCAAGGGTATGCGCATTGTCCGGCAGGAAAAAGAGTTAGTTGAAGCGATGGCTGCGGCCGAACGTGAGGCAACGGCCGCGTTTGCCGAAGGAACCGTGTACCTAGAACGCTACCTGGAGCGGCCTCGCCATATCGAGGTGCAAATCCTTGGGGATACCCATGGCTCTCTTATCCATCTCGGCGAGCGTGAATGCTCGATCCAGAGGCGCTATCAAAAAATCCTGGAAGAAACTCCTTCGCCAGCAGTGTCTGAGCGGCTGCGCGAAGCAATGACTGCAGCCGCTCTCAAGGTGGCGAAGGCGGCTGGGTATTACAACGCCGGAACGGTGGAGTTCATCCTGGATAACCAGGAACGCTTCTATTTCCTTGAAGTCAACGCTCGGCTGCAAGTAGAGCACCCAATTACCGAATGGGTGACCAGGCTGGACTTGGTGCGTGAGCAGATCCGCATCGCTGCCGGTGAGCGGCTAGGATTGAAGCAGGGCGAGCTACGAGGACAGGGACATGCGTTTGAATGCCGGGTATATGCGGAGGACCCGGCTCATGGCTTTTTCCCGTCGCCGGGCAAGATCCTTGCCTGGCACGCCCCAGTTGGTCCTGGGATACGGGTTGATGCTGGCATCGAACGGCACACCGAAGTGTCGGTGTACTATGATCCACTGATCGCTAAAGTATCGACTTGGGGACAAGACCGCGAACAGGCCCGCCGCCGGATGGAAGAGGCGTTGCGTCAGTGTATCGTGCTCGGTCCAACAACCAATGTCACTTTTCTCCTTGATCTGATCGCTCATCCGGCGTTCATTGCCGGAGAAACACATACTGGGTTCCTGGCTGAACACCTCTCACAGTGGCAACCACAAGGAAAGTCCTACACTGTTGAAGCAGCTCTTGCTGC
>JACQEL010000982.1 GCA_016200595.1 Deltaproteobacteria bacterium | reverse complement strand
TTACGTTCGAGAATGAGTTTGATGCGGTATTCAGCAAGGCGGCACTGCATTGGATGAAACGCGCCGACGAGGTGATCGCCGGAGTATGGCGGGTACTGAAACCTGGTGGACGCTTTGTCGCTGAGTGTGGCGGGCATAAATGTGTCGCGACGATCGAAACCGCGCTCCTCGACGCCCTCAAGCGGCGGGGAATTGAAGGGAAAGACCTCAGTCCCTGGTATTTCCCGACCGTAGAAGATTATGGCGGGCGCTTGACGGCTGGAGGATTTACCATTCACTACATTGCCCTTATCCCGCGGCCCACACCGCTGCCCGGAGATGTGACCGGCTGGCTCGAAACCTTTGCCGAGAGCTTCACCTCTCTGCTGCCAGCGGACGAGCGCCCCGCTTTCATTGACGAAGTGCGCGAGGTTCTCCGTCCTGCTCTCTGCGATCAAGACGGAAAATGGACGGCTGATTACGTGCGCCTGCGTTTCGCGACGGAAAAGCCCTGACGTTAAGCAAAAAGCTTTACCAGTTCATTTCGCCACTCGCTCTTCACTGAACTCCAGATGTCCAGCTTTTTCCTGGGCATCGATACGGGCGCGTAAGTCTGGCGGTAAGTCAAGCTTGCGCTCCTCGGGAAACTTGTCGTCAAACAGGGCCGGACGTAAAAAGAACTCCTCTGGCCCCTGCAGATCGGCCTGGCTCTTCACGCCGCCGATAAACCAGACGCGCCGCAGAAAGTCAGGATTGAAATAGGATTTACGGTCCTCCTCAGTCCAGTCGCGTAATTGATGACCGTCGTGAGCTGAGTACGACATGAGGTCGGTCGAGACATCCCAGTACAGATCAAGTTGCATGCCATAGCCGCGTTCTTTCAGCGCGGGATTGCGGAACTCGGCGACCCGCGTCTCCACGAAGATCAGTTTGCCATCACGATCGTATTCTTCGACCCGTAAGGGATAGAAGGCAGACTGGTCCAACCAATACAGAATCCGTGGGGTGTAGTAACCTGGGAGCCAGTCTTCACGCACTTTGGCTTCGACGACATAACAGGGAACCCCACCCTCAGCGGTGTACGCAGGATAGTCTTTCCCCATAGGTTTGACTTCACTAACTGGCACATCATGCAAAGCGCCGGTAGAGTCAGTAAGCGTGATCGATTTGCGCGTGTTGGGAAAGCGCAGGGTTTGATAGAGGACGTCGGTGCCGATAATGCGCCAGGACCACTCCCACGCATCGCGACCAAAGGTGTCATCGAAAGTCATTGCCTGGTTGGGAAAACGATCGCCCCGCCGCGGCTGTGGCTGCCGCCGCACCCGCCGCAAACCTGGCGTGTAGACAAACATGTCGATCTTCTTGGTAAAAGTATGATCGGTGCGATAACGCGAGAAGAGCGACTGGTTGCCATATTTCTCCGCCGGGGCGATATCCTGCGATAAGGAGGTGACAAAACTCTGACCAGGAGCGGTGTTATACAGTTCTTCAAGCAACCCCTGTGTCCCAGTGTAGGCGACTAGTCCTACCGTTTTGCTTTGCACGATGAGATGTCCCCACTGATCGATCGAGGCGCCGGCATCGGCATACACACACGACCAGCGCGGCTGATGAGGAAATTCCATTGCGCGAAAGCCCATCTCTTCGGCTGTGTAGGGCGGAGTAAAGGGATAGAGTTCAGCCGGCAGGTAAGGAAAGGTAGCGTGCCTGGGGGTATCGGTCGATAAATCGAGGCGCTCTCGTTCTTGCGCAGAGAGTTCGGCGACCGTTTTCCAAGTCTTGGCACCGTCGTGCTGCGGTTGAGCCCAGACCAGTCCAGCCTGAGCCCAAAGCAGACCACAGAACACCAACACAGTAAGGCGCACGATCATGGCATTCCCTCCTTTTGCCTAGCGTGCTCGACTGGTTATAGACGAAGGATGTTCCCAAGCAAAGCCTAGAGTCGCTTTTCTTTTGTCTTTTTTCGCTCCTGGCTTTGTGATATGCCGCACAAGGAAGAAATCACTATCCAAAGGAGGGCAGTTTTATGCCAATGTATCTTGATGAGATTTGGTTGAACGTCACCTCGCCGGACAACGCCAAGAAGGTCCACGCGATGTTTCAGGGCGTGCTCAAAGGGAGTGCAGGATTCCCGCCAGGGGTCACGTTAAAAGCTGGCCCCTGGGCGTCGAACGAGGAGGCCAAAATCATTCTGGTCCTCGACATCCAAGATCACGCCAAGACCTTCACGCCGTTCGCGACGGCGCTCGCCGGTGGCCTCATTACCAAGCGCCGGCTTACACCTATCGTCGAATGGAGTGCGGTGGACGAAGTGGTGCAAAAACTGTAGCGCTCCAGATCCCGCACAAGGGGCAAGTCTCAGACCTGCCCCTACATCTAAGGAGGTCTCTGTCGTGGACAACCCTTTAGCAAGTTGGATTATCGACAACCGTGAAGAAGGAGTGTTCCGCGTTAATCGCCGGACACTGACCGATCCACAGATCCTCGCACTGGAGCGAGAACAGGTCTTTGACCGCTGCTGGATCTACGCTGGTCATGAATCGGAAATTTCTCGCCCAGGGGATTTCCGTGCGCGCAATGTTGCTGGCCGGCCAGTCATTTTAGCGCGCGGCAGTGATCACCAGGTGCGTGTCCTGCTCAATACCTGCCGTCACCGTGGCGCCTTGGTGTGCCGCGAACGTGCGGGGAACGCGAAAACCTTTCAGTGCCCCTATCATGCCTGGACGTACAATAACCAGGGCGAGTTAGTCGGAGTGCCGGGAGAAGATGCCTACAGTCCAGCGTTCGACCGGCAGCAATTTGCGCTCGCGACTGCCCCGCGCGTGGAAAGCTACCGCGGATTCCTCTTTATCAGTTTCGCTCAGGCGATTGAGCCGCTGGTGGACTATCTGGCCGGCGCCACTGAATACTTAGATTTAATGTGCGATCAGTCCGCCGTAGGCATGGAAATCGTGGGAGGAACGCAGGCGTATAGCATGCGGGCGAACTGGAAGTTACTGGTCGAGAACAGCATCGACGGATATCATGGGGTTCCTACCCACCAGCGCTATTTTACCTTTCTGGCTGATTCAGGCGTTGAGCTGCGCGGGACCCCACGTATTCCCGGTTTCGCGAAAGCGTTGGGCAACGGCCATGCCGTGATGGAATACGATGCGCCGTGGGGTCGCCCGATTGCACGCTGGGTGCCGGCATTTGGTGAGGCCCAAAAGGCCGAGTTTGTGGCGTTACAGCAAGCTTTAGACGAGCGCTTTGGTCCCGAACGGGCGCACCGCATAAGCCAATACAATCGTAATTTGCTGATCTTTCCTAACCTCATCATCAACGACATTACTGCGATTACGGTGCGGACCTTCTTCCCGGTCGCCGCAGATTATATG
>JACQEL010001033.1 GCA_016200595.1 Deltaproteobacteria bacterium | reverse complement strand
GCTTGGGGCTCCTGCGGCCCGGATAATTGGCGGTGGTGTCACAAGTGTCAGGGACTGTACTTCGCGGGCAACCCCGGTTCGCACTGTCCGGCAGGCGCAGCCCACGACCACACCGGGAGCGGGGACTATAGCTTAATCATTCGATAATCCGCCTGCATTCCCGCCGGTCCCTGCCAGTCCCACCGTCCTCTAGGGCTGGCGGGCGCAGCGGCGGGCGCTGGTTTTCATCCGGCTTCGTTGCCACGCATGGGATGGTCACGGCAGCAAGATCTACACAGTGGTCTGGCTGCCGCTATTTCTCTCCTAAGCCAAGAAGGCGGCTGGGCCGGCAGAGTTCACCCCTCTTGGTAGCCGAGATAGACAACCCCTCTGCTCATTGCTGGCAGAGCGGCATCCCTAGTGGCGGGCCGGCGGCGCCTCAGCGGGCGATTCCGCTTCTCGTTGACGTTCGACTCTTCTGCCAATCAGGCCCACCAGCACTATAAGGACAAGGAAGAAGATCGTGATTGCGATGAGGGGAATCATAAAGCCCTCCTATTCTCCTACAGTCTCCCCAGCCCCGCCATACTCCTCTACGCCCGCACAAGTCAAGACTCTGCAAAAGGTGCACGGTGGCATTTGCTGTCGTAAGGAGGCATGCCCCTTTTGCCTATTTCTGCTACGTTCTCGGTGAGGTACTCTGCATGGCCGATTGTCCCTTCTATGAACACCGCACCACCTTTCTGCCGAATGGAGCTGAGACCCGGGGCAGGCGTTCCCTGCCGCCCTCCGTGTCGTGGCTGGAGTGGTGTACCCATTCCCATTCTCCCTGCACGCGGGTCGACCTCACGATCGCGTTGGACAAAAAGCTCACCTGTGGTGGGGAGAGGAGCCGCTGCCCCATTCCACCACAGCAATTCACCGATGACACGGACTGCTGAGTGTGTACTCTCGTCCTCGCGACTCTGCCGAGAGCGGTTTCGACTCTCCTCGCGTTCTTCGTTTACCTTTGCAGCTGTTTGCGCGCCTGCTCGGCAAATGCCTGCGCAGCCTGTTCGTCTTTCAGCAAGCTCTCGATTTTGACCGGGACTTCTATGCCCTTGCGGCATGCCGGGCGTTCTTTCATGGCGTCCAGCCAACGCCTGAGGTTGGGCAGGCCGTCAACGGAAACGCCTGACCATTTATACGTCCGCACCCAGCACCAGTTAGCAATATCGGCAATCGAGTAGTCTTGGCCTAGCCACGCACTGTCGCCCAGGCGACGGTCGAGCACGGCAAATAAGCGCCGACACTCGTGTTGATAGCGATCAATGGCAGGTTGGATCTTCTCCGGAAAATAGCGGAAGAAGACATTCGCCTGACCCATCATCGGGCCGATCCCGCTCATCTGGAACATGAGCCATTGGATCACCTCCGCCCGCGCTTGCGGCTCAGAGGGCAGCAAACGCCCAGTTTTCTCGGCCAGGTAGATCATCATGGCTCCCGTTTCAAACACGGTGATGTCTTTTCCACTGGGTGCGTCGTGATCGACCATCACGGGAATACGACCATTGGGGTTCAGTTGCAGAAACCACTCCTGTTTCTGTTCATTTGCACCGAGGTTAATCGCATGGACGGTGTAAGGGAGCCCAAGTTCTTCCAGCGTCACCGAGGCTTTGTGACCGTTTGGGGTTGAGGCCGTGTAAAGGTCTATCATGGTGTGATGCTCCATTGCGGATGACTATCTCAGGCCAGCCAGACAGCCAACGCGCTCCAGCACGGGATCCAACGCGCTTTTGTCCGTGACCGCGCTGTACTTCTCACGCAGCACTTGGAGTGATTTGGCATGATACTTCTGAGGCTTCTGGGTCCACGTGTGTCCCTGCAGTGCAACGCTGAACTCTTCGCTCCCCTTGGCGATCGCTTCGGCATTGGCCAGCGTCCACGGAAGAAAGCGGGCGCCAATTTGCCGCTCAAGAAATGGCAGAAACGTCGGCTCAAGACTCGCCCAGGGCTCAAAGTCACCTTCTACGCGCGGCCATAACATACGCTGAATCCAGGCCAGCACCTGGGGTGTCCGTCCCTCCAGCAGAGCACAAGGAGTCGGATCGGTCCACGCGTTATAGAGTTGTCCCCACAGTCCCAAATCGCCAAACGCAGGACGTGCGCCAAAGAGGTACGGACGGTTGCTCAGATGCGCTTCGAGCTGCGCAATCCCTTCACAGAAGGATTCCTCAATTTGTGGCGCAGTCTGCTCACTCGAACCGACGAACCACACACGCTTGACCATCCGTTCCCGCACCTGGGCTTGCATGTGGGTATGCTGTGGCTCATCGGCCATGGGCATCATCATCCGGGCAATGCGTCCGGCGGCGCTGAGCTGATCGACCTCACGTGCCCAGCGATAGTGAAACAACCACTTATTGCCCCATTCATCGCCAAATTCTTCCACGAGCGCAGAAATGAAGCGGGTGACAGGGTCGGCAGGGTGGATAGCCGGCGTTGGGTACAGGGATTCGAGGTACTCGATAATTGGGGTCGAGTCCTGCAGCCCCGTCTTTTCTGGGGTCACCACGAGGGGAATGATGGGGAGCTTTGCGTATTTCTGATATTCTTCCTGCACCGCAGCACTGCGAATGATCCAGCGGTGAGGGATCCCTTTATAGCGACAATACGAACGCACTTTCACCGAGTAGGGTGAGAGTTCGGCGCCAAAGATTCGATACGGATCGGCCATGATGTGTCCTTTCAGTTG
>JACQEL010001032.1 GCA_016200595.1 Deltaproteobacteria bacterium | reverse complement strand
CGTCCTCGATGACCAGGTACCGGGAGGGCTGGCACATCTCCCGGAGATAATCGTGTCCGCCCTTGTCCACGGTGAGACAGAAGGAAAGAATACCGGCCCGCTCGGCCTCACGCAGGGCCATCATGGTATCGCGCAGGCCGTAGGTCGGTGTATCTTTGTCCCGCCCATAGTCGGCATCTTCAGGATACCCATCGCTTAAGAGCACCAGGAGTTTGGCCCGACAAGAAAGATCCTTCAACTTGCGGGTCGCGTGACGCACGGCCGTGCCCATACGCGTACTACGCTTGGGTGTGACTCCGCCGACCCGGGCCTTTACTTCAGGTGAGAGCGTCTCGGCAAAGCTTTTGATCGGGTAGACTTCGACGTTACGCCGGCCATGACTGGAAAACCCATAGATCGCATACACGTCGCCAATCTCTTCCAACGCTGTCGACAGCAGCACGACTGCTTCTTTCATCACATCAATAACCCGCGTGTCGTCTCTCTCAGCTAAGCGCGCGTCAGTGGACGCACTCATGTCTAGCATGAATAAGACGGCGACATCCCGCTCCAAGGGTTGTCGGGCCACGTAGAGTTTAGACGAGGGAGCAGTCCCAGTGCGCAAGTCTACCCGGGCAGCGACCGCCGCGTCCAGGTCAATCTCTTCTCCGTCCTCTAACCCTTTGATCTGCCGATACATGCGTGGCCGCAGACGCTGGAACTCACGCTTAATGTCTGGAGTGAGGTCAGCGTAGGCCGCCAGCGTACGCGAGAAGAACGCGCCTTCATCCCCTGCGAGCGGCAGCTCCCTGAGTTGGCACCACTGGGCACGGTAATCTTCAATCTGATAATCCCACTCGTCGTACAGGTAACGGAGCCCCTCTGTGGTTTGGACACGACGCTCAGCAGCGTTTTTCTTAGTGCTCTCGACTTCTGCTTGTTCAGCCTCTGCCGCCTCGGCGTCCATCTCAATCACCACCGTAGTACGCTGCTTCCGCGCGGCCTTTTTCTTCCTGGGCTGATCTCGCAGCGCGGCGATGATCTTTTGCAACTCGGCTTGCTCTTTGGCCGAGAGCTGCAGACCTCCTTCCCTCTCATCCTCTACTTCCAGGGGTACGGTCGTCTCCGCGTCCTCAATCGCGTCAGCCTGCTCTTCCTGCGGCGAAGCTCCAGAGGAACGCCGCGGTTCGCGCTCCGCCGGTCTCAGGGAAGCATACAACTCGGTTGCTAACAGAAGCGAGTCGTAAACGGTGGCTTCTCTGCCCAGATCAAACCAGGGGGAAGCAGGCAGGCGAGCAACAAAGGACGCCAAGACAGGAGGGAGAAGGTGCGTGTGGGACTCTACCCACGCCAGGTCCTCTTGCAACCCGCGATAGCTGGCAGCCAAGCGGGCAGCGATACGTTTGCTTTCAAGAAACAAAAACAGGGCTTCGATCAACTCCGGCTGCACAAAAAGCCGGAAGTAGGACTCAAGGTCACTCACCGGTTCCGCCTCCGGTCCCAGCAAATCACGGACAAAGGCGGGGAGGTAAGACCAGAGTAAAGGCAGGGACGGGCTGTAGGTACCGAACTCCACGCGCCCCGCCTGATGGGCAGCCAGGACTCGATAGAAACGAAAGTTCTCTTCGTAAGTGGGGAATACTTCCACGGTGGCAGGCAAGGGAATCGCGGCCTCTGCGCCTTCGGCCAGGGGCGGGGGAAAAGACAAAGTCGGGCTTTCTTTGAGGCTGACCGCACCTCCGGAAAGCATGTGCAGATACTTGAGCAATACTCCCTGGATATCGCTCAGGGATACCGCCGGTGAGACATGTCGCAACGTCAGCAGGCTGGTACGCGACTCGAGCGCGAAAAATGCCTCTCCGGCCCTAGGATTGCGCTGGGCAATGTCTTCTCCGACGGTAATCCAGGCTTTTATGCCTTCCTCACCAACTTCGTCATACGCACGGGTCAAGGCACGAAACAGCCGCGCCACCCCAGCCGGGAAATTCTGCGCCAGGTGGGCAATATGTTCGAGCACCGGAGCGCGGCTTTCAGGCGCCAGGGAGCGCAAGGTGGGCCCGAGCAGGGGGACCAAAGCTGGCAGCGGCTCTGGGTCAAAGGCGGCCGCCGCTTGCAAGCAGCGCAGCAGGAGTCCGCGCTGGAGGCTCGGCAGGGCCTGAATGCCGCGCGGCAGTGAACGATAGAGCGCAGCAGCCGCCCGCGTAGAGCGGTACGCTACCGTTCTGATTAAACGGTAGAAGCTCAGCCGCTCTATGTCTCCTAACTCGCTAAAGCCCGCCGGAAGAGTCGAGAAGACCCCAGTCTCGTCAGCCCCCTCAAGCTCTACCCCAAGTCGCACCCACTCGCTAATCTCTCCTAGCGTGAGCACGGGCAGGATCGTTACAGTCAGAGCGAAAAAAGCAGTGGCCTGCGGCCCTCCCTTTTCGCTCTGGATATACAAGCCTTGCTTGACCCACTCGTGTAACACACCGGTTGCAAGCCACTCCCTCACAGTCTGCACCTTAACTTGCATAAGGGTACTGAGCAGTTTTTGCTGTTGAGCGCTGCTCAAGCCGGCCAGTGCTGCAGCCAACCGCGGCTGGTCCGCTTCATCAAGCAGACTGTAGCCAAAATCATCTCGCCCCGGGGAATCTTTCATTGTTATAAGTCCTGCTCCGAAGGTACTCGTAGTTCAGACAGAGATTTGAGACAGCGATAGAGACCATGCCACCACCTCTTTGACTCGGTCTCCGTCCTTGTCTCCCCTCTCTGTCTCTGTCTCTTAGCTCTATCTCCCTTCTCTGTCTCTGTCTCCCTTCTCTGTCTCTTAGCTCTGTCTCCCTTCTCTGTCTGCTCGGGCGACGGCCCCATTGAAGGCCGATTTCTGGTACCGTACTCTAAAAGTGGTTACAGCTTTCGCTGTGACCTCGTCAGTCGAATGCAACCCGCAGCCATTAGGCCTGCGGGCTACAGTGGAGAAAGGGAATCATGGCACGGAATGATCTCACTCAACAGACTAAAAAAGACCTGCTACTGCTGGCGCGGCAGGCAGGACTCACCGGCGTGACCCGCCTGTCCAAAGCCGAATTGATTGCCCGGTTGAGGCAAGCTCTACCAAAGCCATCTTCCTCTGCGGCAGCGGCCACGGTCCCTGAGGTAACCCCGGATAACTTATCTATACAAACCCACAGATCCTTACAAGCGTTAGCCAAGAAAATTGGGCTCACGGGCGTAGGGCGGTTGCGCAAAGCTGACCTCCTTACTCGGCTGGCCACGGTCATGACTGCACAATCAACTCCGGCAGTTTCAATTTCTTCCCACACCGCGACCGAGCCAGAGCCGGCCATCGCCATCACAGTACAGCCGGTCGAAGAAGTGCAGCCAGATTCTCCGGAGAATAATTCTCATCCGCCGGAGCCGGTCAGCAGCCCTCCGCCGTCGGCCGCGGCCCTCCCTTCTGGGTATGATGATAACCGTTTTGTCCTGTTAGCTCGTGACCCTCACTGGCTTTATGCTTATTGGGATTTCAGCACTGAGGAGATCCGCACGGCCTTGACCAAGTTAGGCTCGCAAGAGGTCTGTCCAATCTTACGGGTCTTCGACGTGACCTATCTCGACTTCAATGGCACCAATGCCTGGCACTCTATAGATATCGCACTGACACCCTTTGCCACTACGTGGTATATTCCTGTTTCTCAGCCGGATGCCAGCTACTGTGTGGAAATGGGCTACCAATCTCCAGACGGTCGCTTTGTCGCACTAGGTCGCTCAAATGTGGTGAGCACGCCACGAGACGGGGTCTCACCAGATACGACACTCCATTGGCAGACTCCGCCGGGAAAACAGCCCTCAGCCCTCCCCTCCTCCCAGAGTCAGCCCGTGCCCCTTACGACAACCGAGAGATCAGGGCTGGACAGACAGGCACTCCCTTCCTCCCCTTCTGTTCCCTCATCTGCCGAGCACCCCTCGTCTTGGAGTGCGAGTCGTGGGGCTGGTCCCACGCATGTCCGTAGCGGTACACTTGTGGGGTAAGGAAGAGGGACATGGAGAAAGGATTTCTGGCGCTCGTTCTGCATACTCACCTCCCTTATGTTCGTCACCCCGAGTACAAAGAGTTTCTCGAAGAAGACTGGCTCTACGAAGCGATTACCGAGACGTATATCCCGTTGCTGGAGGTGCTGACAGGGCTCGAGCGTGACGGTGTTCCCTGCCGCTTGACGCTGTCGTTCACCGCTCCGCTCCTGAACATGCTGAGTGACTCGCTGTTACAGGAGCGCTACAGTCACCGCCTCGATCGCTTAATCGAACTGGCGACCAAAGAAGTCGAACGAACCCGGACCGATGCGGTTTTTCAGCCGCTGGCGCAGATGTACCTGCAGCTTTTTACTCGCGCGCGCTCTATCTTTGTCGATCGCTGCGGAGGCAACCTCGTCCAGGCGTTTCGTCACTTCCAGGAGGTCGGCGCCGTAGAGTTCATCGCTTGTGCGGCGACCCACGGCTATCTACCGCTCTTGCGCGTCAATGACAAAGCTGTGCAGGCACAGGTCCGCGTCGGCATCGACGAACACCGTCGCTTCTTTGGCCGTGACCCACTCGGCTTTTGGCTGCCGGAATGCGCTTATTACCCAGGGGTGGACGAAGTTCTCAAGGCGCAGGGCATTCACTACTTTTTTGTTGATGCCCACGCCGTCGAGTACGCCACGCCCCAGCCGTTCTACAGCGTGTACGCCCCTTTGTATTGTGCGAGCGGGGTCGCGGCTTTTGGCCGTGATGCAGAGTCCTCCAAACAGGTATGGAGTTCGATCGAAGGGTATCCAGGAGACTTCGACTACCGCGACTTCTACCGTGACGTTGGCTACGACCTCGATTACGCCTATGTGCGCCCGTATCTTCCCCCTACCGGAGAGCGGGTCAACATCGGGATCAAGTATTACCGCATCACTGGGCGCACCGACCAGAAGGCTCCCTACGATCCTCACCAGGCGCGAGAGAAGGCAGCGCTCCACGCTGGGCACTTCTTAGCCAACCGCCAGCAACAAATCGAACGTCTAGGGGTAGCCATGGATCGCCCGCCACTGCTGGTTGCCCCCTACGACGCCGAATTGTTTGGTCATTGGTGGTTTGAGGGCCCACAATGGCTGGATTTTCTCATTCGCCAAGTCGCCGGCGACCAGCAGACTCTCCGCCTTGTCACCCCAGCTGATTATTTAGAGCGCTTTCCCACCAATCAGGTGGCTACTCCAGCGGCCTCCAGTTGGGGGCATAGAGGCTATAATGAGGTGTGGCTCTCCGGCGAGAACGACTGGATCTATCGTCATCTGCATAAGGCCGCGGATCGCATGCGCGAACTAGCCGCGCGCTTCTCCAACCCTGACCCTCAGCAACGCCGGGCCCTCAATCAGGCAGCCCGGGAGTTACTGCTGGCGCAAGCGAGTGATTGGGCGTTTCTTATGCAGCAAAAGACCGCTCCACACTACGCGGCCACGCGGACCACCGATCACCTCCTCCGTTTTACGCGGCTATACGAGTCTCTGTATACTCAGGCGATTGACGAACAATGGCTGGGAGAGATTGAAGCGCGGGATAATATTTTTCCGGCGCTTGATTATCAGGTGTATCACTAACTAAAATTGCGGATTGCGGATGGGAGATTGCGGATTGCGGAAGAAATCTAGTGGTGTAGAGTGGGCGGTGCCCACATGGGTCACAACTTAAGCACAAAAGAGGGGCTTTTCTCACTTCGCGCCCTGCCGGACAGGTTCCTTCCCCGTTGACGGGGAAGGTCAGGATGGGGTCAGAGGCTAGGGCACCGCCGCAGATGGCCCTCACCCTAGCCCTCTCCCGTCAACGGGAGAGGAGACCGAGAGACGAACGGCGGGCAAAATCCGTTAAGTTGGGACTGGTGCAGCACCCACCGTTCCTTACTGCCCTGGGGTCTCTTCTGTATTGATTGACGGCGAAGATGAAGAAAAGATTGGTGGGCAGTGCCCACCCTACCGTTTTGCGCTCAATTTTTTAGCAATTCCTCAAGCGTCGATCCCCAATGGATATCCGTCCGGTTTTAATTGCCGAATTTAATCACGGGGTGACCTGGCTCCTCACCTCGGGGGTGCGCTTGCTCCTCTTGTTGGTCGGCGCCTATATGCTTCTGCGCATGATCCGGCTGTTGACCGAGAGGCTCAATAGCTGGCTCCAAGGGTTCACGCAGTCCCTGGAGCGCCAGAAGCGCGCCCAAACGTTGAGTGAGATCGTCCGGGCCGCGGCCACCAGCATTCTCTGCATCATCACCGTGATGTTGTTGCTGGAAGAGATCGGCATTAATATCGCGCCGCTGCTGACGGCGGCGGGTATTGGGGGGCTGGCCATCGGTTTTGGCGCGCAAAATCTGGTGCGTGACCTCATTACCGGCTTCTTTCTCCTCCTGGAAGACCAAATCCGTGTCGGCGATATCGTCAAAGTTGGAGACAAGAGCGGCCTCGTCGAACAGCTGGGCTTGCGTGTGCTCATTCTCCGCGACTTTGACGGCAGTGTACACACGATTCCGAACGGCAGTATCACTACGGTCACTAATCTGACCAAGGACTTTTCCTACGCGGTGTTGCGCATCGGCGTGAGCTATCATACCAACATAGACGAAGCCGTAGCCGTGCTTATACAAGTGGGAGCGGACCTGCGGCGCGATCCCCAGTTCGCCGCAGATCTTCTGGAAGATGTGCAAGTCGTCGGCATTGACGACTTTACTGACTTGCAAGTGAAGCTCACGATGCGCGTCAAGACGGTCCCGAGCCAGCAATGGCGAGTCAGCCGCGAACTGCGACGGCGGATCAAGAAAGCCTTCGATGCGCATAATATCCTGATGCGCGCCGGCCTCCAGCCGCCTCGGGAAGAAACTGCGAGCCCGGCGATCGCCCAGCAAATAATAACCCAGCCCCGCGCAAAGGACTAAAGCGGTTCTCCTTCGCATGCGACCCGAGGGCATCTACGCAAAGATGTCCCGCCGGGTGTCTCTACCTGCACGAATCTCACACCGTTCTATTCGACGACCGGTGCTGGCCCCGTTCTCTTTCTTTTTCTGTTGCTATCTTGCAGCGGTTTCTGGGGTCTTGTAGT
>JACQEL010001031.1 GCA_016200595.1 Deltaproteobacteria bacterium | reverse complement strand
TCGCGAGCAACTCGATCAGGTTCAGCCCTTCTCCCTCGTTGCCCTGGCTTGCGCGGTCGGTGCCGTCACCGGTGGTGGCGCTATTGTCTTTGCCGAACTCATCAAGCTGGCGCAATGGCTGGCGATCGGCTCGACCGATTTGCCGCTGTACGTGCTTCCGCACTTGCCCTGGTATCACGTGCTGTTAATTCCAGCCGTTGGTGGGCTGCTGGTCGCCCCTATTGTCTTTCTCACCTCGCGTGACGCCCGCGGTCACGGCGTACCCGAGGTCATAGAATCGATCTCCTTCAAAGGTGGGAAAATTCGACCTGAGGTCGCGGTCATCAAATCCCTCGCTTCGGCGATCACTATTGGCACGGGAGGATCAGTCGGCCGCGAGGGCCCCATTGTGCAAATCGGCGCTGCCCTAGGCTCAGCCTTGGGACAGGTGCTGCGAGTTCCGAGCGCCCGTCTGCCAACACTGGCGGGCTGTGGGGTTGCCGGTGGTATTGCCGCGGTATTTAATGCGCCGATTGCCGGCGCTTTTTTTGCCCTGGAAGTTATCATGGGCAACTTTGCCATGCCCGCCTTCGGTCCAGTTATGCTCTCCTCAGTCGTCGCCACAGTCGTCAGCCGGGCCTATTTCGGCAACCATCCAGCATTTGTGGTTCCCGGCTACACTCTGGTCAGCGCTTGGGAACTTCCTCTCTATCTCTTGTTGGGCATTGCTTGCGGATTAGGTGGCCTGGTGTTCATGTTCGTGCTGGATACGTTTGAGGAGCAGTTCACCAAGCTACCGATTCATAATCTCTTGAAGCCCGCTACCGGTGGCCTGATTCTCGGCGCAATCATTCTCTTCGTGCCGAATGTCTACGGCATAGGCTATGCCACCATGGATGCCATCTTGCGAGGTGGAATCTCTTGGCCATGGCTCCTGCTGCTCCTCCCCGTGAAGATGGGAGCCACAAGTTTGACACTTGCCTCTGGTGGCTCCGGTGGGCTGTTCCTGCCTATGTTGTATCTTGGTTCAGTCACCGGTGGACTCTTTGGCTTTGCTGCCGGGGCCTTATTTCCTTCTCTGACTGCCCCTGGCGGTGCCTATGCGTTGGTCGGGATGGGTGCCTTTCTTGCCGGTGCCGTCCACAGCCCAATCACGGCGTTTCTTCTCCTCTTCGAAATCACCGGAGATTATCACATTATCTTGCCGCTGATGGTCAGTTGTTCAGTGAGCACCCTGGTCGCGAAGTTGCTGCGGGAGGAATCGATCTATACCCTGCAACTGCTGCGCCGAGGTATTGATGTACGCCAGCGCGAGGCAAACCTCATGCAAGTATTCACGGTCGGCCACGTGATGCAGCGCGAAGCACCAACCTTAAAGGACACGGCCGCGTTCGCAGAGATCGTGCAGCATTTTCTGACGAGCAACATGCCCATCTGCTTCGTCGTGGATCAGGAGCGCCAACTGCTGGGAGAGATTTCCATTCACGATGTCAAGGAACTCTTGCAAGATGACACGCTCGGGCCTCTGGTGATTGCCAAGGATCTGGCCCAGCAATCGAGTGTCACTACCAGTCCTGATGAAACCCTGGCCCGTTGCCTGGACAAGTTTACCCTCTCAGAACAAGAATACCTGCCGGTGGTATCGCCCACCCTCGAATTGTTCGGTCTTATCTCGCATCGTGACGTCTTAGACTTGTACAACCGCGAGATCCTCCGACAGGAGTACCTCGGACTCAGTCTGCGCTCGGAGGGTCTGCGCGGCACCGTGCATCAACAGGTACGACTGCCTCACGAATATATTGTCGAGGTCCTGCCAGTGCCTTCTCAATACGTAGGCAAGACTCTACGTGAGACACAACTGCGCACGCGCTTCAACTTGACAGCCGTAGCGATTCGCCGCAGTAGCCTTAACAGCCCAGATGAACTCCCGGACCCGGGTCGCACCTTCGATGCGCAGGATTATTTGGTGCTGGTCGGCCGCGCTAGTGATATGCAGCGCTTCACTACCGAAGGCTTAGCAGCTCAGGCGCAACTGTAACCTTTTCCTCTGCTCAAACGTGATAGGAGTAGGAGGATGGAAAATATGCGCACCACAACGGACGTTGTAGTCATTGGTGGCGGCTTGACAGGGCTTGCTGCCGCTACGTTTCTGGCGCGGGCCGGGCGAGGAGTAACTCTTTTCGACAAGGCGCACGAGGTCGGCGGCCGGGCGCTCACCCAGGCAAAAAGCGGCTTTCGCTTCAATTTGGGCCCACACGCGCTCTACCGGGGAGGACCGGGCATACGCATACTGCGCGAGCTTGGGGTGCCGTTCACCGGGAGCACGCCAAGCGCTTCAGGCGGTTACGCTCTTGATCACGGTACTGCATATACCCTCCCCGCAGGCTTCGTATCGTTGTTGACTACGGGCTTGCTTCGGCTACCGGGCAAGCTCGAAACGGCCCGCCTGCTCGGCTCACTCGCCAAAATTGACGCTCAGTCGGTGCAACACCTGACGGTGCAGGAGTGGTTGGAGCAAGCGATTCGTCAGCCTGAGGTACGTAGCTTGGTGCAGGCGCTCTTCCGTGTAGCAACCTACACGAATGACCCTGAGCGTCAGAGCGCAGGGACAGCCCTCGCCCAGTTACAAATGGCCCTCACCAGCAACGTCTTATATCTCGATGGTGGCTGGCAGATACTTGTGGACGGTCTGCGTGCAGCCGCACAGACCGCCGGGGTACATATTGAAACCGGGAAGAGAGCGGTGTCGCTTGAATATGACTCTACCGTGCACGGATTGCGCCTTGCCGATGGCTCGACGCTGAATGCCTCCGCAGTGATTATTACGGGCAGTCCGGCTGATGCTGCGGCGCTGGTGCCGAACAGCGAGTTCCTACATCAATGGGCGGACACGGCCATACCGGTCAAAGCCGCCTGCCTCGATATCGGACTTGCACGCCTGCCGAGACCGCGCGCGCTCTTTGCCCTTGGCATTGACCGTCCGCTGTATTTCTCGGTTCACTCGGCTGTGGCCAAATTGGGACCGGACGGCGGCGCGGTCATCCATGCCGCAAAATACCTGCATACGACCGTGCCTACCGATCCCAAGGCCGACGAACAGGAACTGGAAGGGGTGCTCGATAGCATGCAGCCTGGCTGGCGTGAGATCGTCGTCGAGCGGCGTTTCTTGCCACATATGATCGTCTCACACCTCTTGGTAACTGCTGCGGCAGGTGGTACCGGGGGACGACCGGGACCGGCAGTGCCTGGTATTCACAATCTGTACGTAGCCGGCGATTGGGTGGGCCCTGAGGGATTGTTGGCAGATGCGAGCTTAGCGAGTGCCAAACGCGCAGCCGAACTGGTAGTACGGAGTGAAGAAATAC
>JACQEL010001030.1 GCA_016200595.1 Deltaproteobacteria bacterium | reverse complement strand
TTTGCCCTTTGGAGTGCGGGATCCGAGATCCCGCTTTGGCTGCTCAGCGATCCACAATAAACGCACGTGAACAACTGGCGCTCGGGAGAGAAAGAGCCGTCCAGGCCGGCGCACTCCAAAGCTGCGCCTCCGGAGCCTAGGGCTTGGACCCGAGTGGAGCAAATTTATTCCGGACAGTATCGGCACCAGCCGCCACTAGCACCCGTCCAAACTGACTTCTGCCGCGCAGCGCATATTGTGATCCGCTCTCCAGAATCGTCAACCCGCGATGACAGGAGCGATCTCCTTCAGCCGGGGCAGCACCTCCTTGGCGAAGAGTTTGATGCCCATCTCGGCCTCGGCATGCGTCATGAACCCCGACCGCCCGATCATCACCAGATGACCAAAGCCGCCGACCTTGCCGTAGAAATCCATGATCTGCTGGTAGACGGTGTCGGGGCTGCCGGCGAACAGGATTCCCCGCTTCATGGCTTGCGCCGGGTTTATGCTCGTGAGCCCCCCGACATTCAGGATAGCTGGGGCGACGGGCTTCTCAGCGTTTGCCGATCCCGCACGGTTGCCGCCAGCCTCCCCCTCGGCACGAGCATTCGGCTTGGGTGTGGTGCGGTAGACCTGCGGTGCGAAGTGCGGCGGCGCGGCGCCGGGTAGAAACTGTGCATACTGAGGCGCCATCTTGATGCTGGTGTTGAGGAACCACAGCAGCTTGCTGCCAATCTCGACGCCCTCCTCGTGCGTGTCGCCGACATAGACCAACGCCGCATAGGCGAAGTAGTCGGTAGCGACCTTGGGGAGCCCGGCCTCGGTTCGTGCCTGGCGATACGCGGCCCAGGCGCGCTTGGTCCCCTCCTCGCCACGCAGGACCAGCACGTTGACCATCCCCCGCCGGCCCACTTCGCTCGCCGTCTCTGGATCGCCCGTGGCCGCCCACAGCGGCGGGTGCGGCTGCTGCCACGGGCGCGGCCAGATGTTGACATGCCGGTGTGTGTAGTGCTTTCCCTCCCAGCTGAACGGCCCCTCCTGAGAGGTCAGCGCCTTGGTGACGAGATCGATCGCTTCCCAGTAACGCTCGATATTGTTGACCGGGTTGGCGTTGTTGGACGCCATCTCGCTGGCGCCCGACTTGACGAAGCCGATATCCAGACGCCCGCGGGAAATGACATCCGCTGTGGCATACTCCTCCGCGACCCGGACAGGGTCCGGTCGTAGCGAGATCAGCGTCCCCATACTGAGGATGCGAACCTTCCGGGTCTGACGGGCCAGGATGCCCAGGATTAGCGGGTTGGCCCCAAACAGGGAGTTAATCCCGGCATGATGCTCAATGGCAACGACATTGATCCCCTGGTCGTCACAGAGCATGAACTCATCGAAGACCTCATGGAACAGGTCAGCGGCGATGTGCGGATCGCAATACTTGTTCGGCAGGCTGGCGCGGACCGAATCCGCGCGGTCGAGCACCTCTTGCGGCACGAAGGGGTAGGGATTCTCGTTGTGATACCAAACGTCCATGGTCTTTTCCCTCCTAAGTCCAGCGAGTGACTATTGTTCCAGGAATGCAGCGACGCGGTCAACAAAGGCCTCGGGCTGCTCGATCTCGGGATGGTGTCCGGCCTCGGCAATGAGCTCGAAGCGCGAGCCGGGGATCAACGCGCTGTAGGCCTGCCCATAGGACGGTTTCACGATCCCGTCGCTTGCGCCCCAGAGCACCAACGTCGGCCGCGCAATCCGGCGCAGCCAGCGCTTGAGCTGGGGGTTGTGCATATAGGGATGCCAACCATAGAGGCATAGCGTGTCCCAGTTCCGCGCACGGACCACAAGTTCGTCGTCCGACATAGCGTTGAAATCTGGCCCCCACTTCCCGGGATCATGCCAGCTCCGCCGCTGCACCTCCTGGGGCGAGGTGTTGAAGACGTCCAGGATGTCGGGTGTCTCGCGATCGCTGATCTTGAGGCCGAACGCGTCCACCAGGACGAGTCGGTCGATACGGTGGCCGTACTTGACCGCGATTTCCGCCGCGAGCCAGCCGCCGAAGGACAATCCTACGAGATTGACCTTCTCATAAGGCAGGGTGTCCAGGACGTCTAAATAGAGGTGGACCAGGTCGTACACCGTGTCGAAATCCGCCGGGCGTGCCGAGTGGCCGAAGCCGGGGTGCGAAGGGGCAATGATCTCTGCCCGCCTCCCGAGCAGATCGAGAAAGCGCGCCCGCGGATCGATGTTCTGCAGGCCATGTAGCAGCAGGACCGGCCGGCCTGTGCCCCGGTGTATCACTTCGAGTTCCATGTCCCCGACCGATAAGTGCTCCTCGGCCGCGGCCTCCATATCAGTCATCGTAGCTTCCCCTCTCTCAATACCTCCGATGATTATCCCCTTGCCCAAGCGCTCCCGCACATTCAACTTGCTTTCCTCAAGGAGAAATTTTCAGCAGCCGGGCGGCATTCCCGCCGCAGATGTTTGCTTTATCCTCTCGCGAGAGAGACCGCACTTTCCTGATATATCCCACCGGGTCTGCCTCTCCCATATCAGCCGGATAGTCTGTCCCCAACAATACATGGTCGCTTCCCACCTGCTTGACCAGATAGGCGAGGCTTTCTGCGGTGTACAGCACGGTGTCGAAGTAGAGCTGCTGCAGATAAGTGCTGGGAGGCCGCTTGATCAAATGCTGGCATTCCGGTCGGACCTGATAGGCATGGTCCATGCGCCCCGCATAAAAGGGAAGGTACCCTCCCCCGTGAGCTACGCAAATTTTCAGGCGGGGATGGCGCTCGAGGACCCCGCCAAAGATGAGCCGGGAGACCGCTACCGTCGATTCGAGCGGGTGGCCGACGATATTGATCAGATAGTACTCTCGCATGCGTTCTCCAGCCGTACACCCAATCGGATGGATAAAGATCAGCACCTCAAGTTCCTCGGCCTTGGCAAACAACGGCTCGAAGCGCGGGTCATCAAAGTCTACGCCGTTCACGTTAGTGGCGATCTCGACGGCACGCAGGCCCAACACCTTCACTACCCGCTCAAGTTCCTGCACGGCGCCCCCGACATTCTGGAGAGGGAGGGTGCCCATCCCAACAAAGCGGGTCGGATAGGCGCGCACGATCTCCGCCACTCTCTCATTCTGCAGGCGCGCCAGTTGTAGACCTAACTCGCCATCCGTCCAGTAGTAGTATTGGTTCGGCGAAGGCGAGATGGCCTGGATATCAATGCCCATGCGGTCCATGTCCTTGAGCCGCTCTTCGGGTGAGGTCATTTTGGCGGCCATGGTGGCAAAGAGGCGCTGGTTGATTTCCCGCGTCTCAGCGCTGGAAAAGAACACGAACGGCTCCTTCTCTGGAGAGAACAGCCCTCTGACCAGCGGCTCACATTCCGGCGTGGAGATATGGCAGTGGATGTCAACAGTAAGAGTCTTACTATTCTGGGCCCTTTTGGGCCTTCCACTGCTGTGGGATGCCGAGCTTGGCATGCAGCACACGGTGACCATCATTTCCCTCCTTTGGGTCCTTTGGGGCGAGTGGGTGGGACTAGTGAGAAGCGCGGACGTTCACGATGCGGCAAGCCGCTCGCTCTTTACCTACAGCGGTTTTCATGTGAGCGAGGAGACATAGCGTTTTCTCCGTCGTAGGCCGGGATAAGGCCGCAGGCCGTTCCCGGCGTGCTCACTCACCGACACTGCGGCATCACTTCCTTGGCGAACAGCTCCATCGAGCGCCGGACCGTGGCATGGTCAATCAACCCTCCCCGGTTGAAGTAGCAGATGAACTCCTCCATGGGGAATTCCTGCCGCAAAGCCTGGATCCGTTCTACACAATAGTCTGGGTCGCCAAAGACTCCCATCTCTCGATCAATACTTTCGAAGGTGGCTTCCGTGATCCGCGCCCGCAATTTTTGCTGAGAATCGGAGCCCTTGGTCGGAGCCCCGCCTGAGGGTTTGATCAACTCGCTAGCCGCTTTGAAGAAGGACAACAGACTCACTTCACACTCACGGCGCGCCTGGGCTCGGCTCTCCGCTACATGGACAGGAAAGGCCAAGGCCACGTTTTGCTTGACTCCGGGTTTGAGGCTCTCGCGATGCACCGCCAGATACTCCCGCAGCTTGTCTGGCGGGTTAATCAGTGGCGAGGCAAAAATCGGGAATCCATCACGTCCGGCAATGGCGAAGGTCTCCGGGCTGTTGGCGGCGATGCGCACCGGAGGATAAGGCTTCTGCACGGGTTTGGGGGTCAGGAGGAGATTCTGTACCTGCCAGTATTTCCCCTCATAAGATAAGCGCTCGCTCGTCCAGGCCTGGAGAATAACCTCCAGCGCTTCCTCGAACCGCTCCCGGCTCTCTTTGTGGGGCACGTTATACCCGGCAAAGTAGACCGGTGCGGCGCCGCGGCCCACCCCGAACTCCAGACGCCCACCGCTCAGCACGTCCAGCGTTGCGGCATCCTCAGCCATTTTCACCGGATTGTGTAAGGGCAGAAGAGTAACGGCCGTGCCCAAGCGGATACGTTTGGTGCGCTGGGCAGCGGCCGCCAGGATCATCAGCGGGGAGGCCAGACAGGAGATACTGGGAATAAAGTGTAGCTCCCCGAGCCAGGCGGTATCAAAGCCCAGCGCGTCGCCGAGTTCGATCTGGGCGAGAATATCCTGGTAGCGTTGGCTCTCCGACTGCCAGTTGGCCAGCGGCAGTTGATCAAAAAAGCCAAAGCGCATACTGCTCTCCTTTCTTTTTGTCAGAGGTTAGCAGGCAGGGAACCTGCTCTCAGAGCGTCACCGGAGGTTCCCCGCCCTTTTGCTCTTCTATACGACGGACACCGCCTTAACGTGCGGTGTCCGTCGGCCTAGCGAACTTGCTGGTGAACGAACGTGACGATCTTCTCCATCGCCTGGCCGGAAGCTGGCGACGACGGCTTGCGGATCACGAACCCCTCAGCCTCGCCTTCGTACAGCTGCAGATCCACGCGGCCCCCCGCCTTGCGATAGTTCGCGACGAAGCGGTCGAGGTCCACGCGGGGATGGGCGATGTCATTCGTTCCTTGAATATAGAGCACGGGAGGCAGGGCGACTTGCTCGCCACGTTCCAGCGCCAGCACCGGGTTGCCTTCGGCCATGGCGGCTTCACTCTGCCAATACTTATCATGGAGGGGCAGCACCGCGTCTATCAGCTCTGGATATGGTTTGCCGCCAGCTTTCACTTTCTTGGCGTAGTTGTAGCGTGCCAGCGGGTCGATGACTGGCCAGCAAAGCACGACGCAGTTTACTCTGGCATCAACCGTGGGAGCCCCGGCAGGAAGCGGCAGCGCCGAGTAGCGGGGATCGTGCGGTCGCATGCCGAGGAGCATGGCTTGGTGTGCGCCGCTGGAGCTGCCTAAGACACCGACGAGTTCGGGGAGGCTGCCCCAGGTTGAAGCGCGCGTCTTCAGCCAGCGAATGGCATAATTGATATCGGCGAGCGAAGCCGGGTAGGGGGCGACGGGCGGCATGCGAAAATCCAAGGCCGCCACCACCACGCCGCTTTTCGCCAGCGGTTCATTGATGGGTGTGTCCATCAGGCGGTCACCCAGGTTCCAGGCGCCGCCATGCAAATCGACGATGAGCGGGAACGGCCCTTTACCACGCGGCTTAAAGAGCCGCGCGAGCAGTGGCTGGTCCCCGTGGCGAAGATATTCCACGTCTTCTATGTCGAGGTCATACGTCTTACTGGCTGCCATGATTTCCTCCTCACAAGAAGTTTTTTGAAGAAGCCTGGTGGCGCCGCATAGCTTGTATGGCCAGCAGGCTTGGTTGCCCAGCTATCCCCTCCGATGAGAGGAGGGAAAACGCTTCGTCTCTTCCAGCCCTAACGCTTGCACCGACATCTCGAAGCGTTGCTGCATGCGCACGTCGTCTTCAGTCCCTACGTCCCGGGTAAAGCAGCAGTACTCGAGCTGCATGCCGTTGGGATCCTTGAAGTAGATGGACTTGGCCGCGTCGTGGTGCACGATCTCCGTGACCTGTACCCCTTTGGCCAACAGTTCCTGGCGCTTGGTTTCCAGCGCCTCCACCGACCCGGCCTCAAACGCAAAGTGGTAAAAGCCGCTGGGCACCCCAAGTCCCCGGTTGATCCCGGTATCGTATTCCGCCGGAATCCCCGGCACGCCGCGCGCCTCCATGAAGGCCAGGAGTTGATCGCGCCCGGTGTCAAAGAAGATGTGGCGAATCTGCCCACCTTCTTTGACCTTGATGATATCGCAGCGCACCGGCTGAAATCCTAGGATGTTCTCGTAGAAGTCGCGAGTCTGGTCCAGATCCAAAGTCGAGAGCCCGATATGAGAGAAGCCTTTGTGTGACATACTACCTCCTTTTTCCCGCCCTATGCTTCGGGCGGTGCGAAGATCGTCACTCCAAACAGCGGCTGGCTTTCCGTGCGCAGCGTATGCGGCGCCCCCGCCGGGATCATCAGCATGTCCCCCGCCTTGATCTCTTGCTCCTTGCCCGAGACCCGCGCGATCGCACAACCCTCAATGACGTAGATGATTTGGTCTCCTTTGTGGCTGTTCTCGTGGTCGTTGCTAAAGTTGGCCGGAATGGTGAATGCCATGGTCTGGCTCTGGGGGGTCTTTTGCAGCATCTGGGCTGAGGTCTTGGAGGCATCGCCCCGCAGTGCCAAGACGTTGGCGACATCTAAGCCGTCCTGGGCGGCCCCAAGCTCCTTCATTTGCGCTGCGAAGAGGTCATCGGAGATGAGCCCTTTGCGGTAGGCCTTGAGGAGTTGTTGAATCTCGAAGTCTTTCGTTGCCATGACTATCCCTCCTTTGGGTGGTTGTAGAGTTTCTGTCCTCAATAATCACAAACACAATTGTTGCTCTGCAGTCTGTCAGATTCTGCGCCCTCCCTCATAGGTGTCGTATCCTGCCACAGAGATGCTTGACTTTCAATAATCTATAGAATATCTGAGCGCACAGATGACAAGGAGGATTTTATGGCAAGCAAAAATAACGAAACCTTACTGCAGGAAGTGATCGATCGGGAAGCAATCCGCAACCTTCCTCTGCGCTATTGTCACTGCGTATGGCAGAAGGATCTGGACGGATATGCGAATCTCTTTACTGAGGACGGAGCAATGTCGACCAACGACCCGAGCCTGCCGCGGGCGCAGGGACGTGAGGGACTGCGCAAGATGATCGGTGAGGGGTTAGACACGATGAAACCGCGGCCCTTCATTCATAACCATGTGATTGAGTTGTTAGGTCCGGACCAGGCCAAAGGAACTTGTTATGTCGAGGTGCGGCTGCAGCGAGACGGTAAGCCGTGGGCGATGGCGGGGTGGTATAACGATGAGTACGCCAAAGTCGGCGGGGAGTGGAAGTTCAAGTCGCGCCAGATCACCGTTGATTCTTTCGGTCCGGCAAATCAGAGCTAATGGACCTTGGGATCGAAACTTTAATGACTTCCTGACTTCGTAGATGGCAGAGGATAGCCCTCCTCCGCCCGGTCTTGAAAGATGCTGTTGAAAAATGCCCAACTGCCATTTACGCCCGACGCTAAAGCATCGGGCTACCCTCACGCCGCCGGCTGGAGCCGGCTCGCAGCCCCTTCGGGGCGGTTGATGGTAGCCGGGGAATTTATCCCCCGGCGAAGGTGCAGAGTTTATCAACAGTGTCATTTATTCCCCGGCGGTAGAGCGGAAATCGGGAAGTTATTTTGTCTCTAGCCCTTAGCGTTTGGCAAAACTTGTAAGGAGGACAGAACAATGGTGAAGTTAAAAGCTATTCGGCACACTGGAGTCAAGATTACTGACGTCACCAAGGCCAAAGAGTTTTACGGGCAGATTTTGGGGATGACCGAGTTACCCCGCCCGGAACTGCCCATACCGGGAGCCTGGTACGAGTGCAACGGCGTACAGGTACACCTGATCGGTGACAACGAAAAAATGCGCGACATCCCCGGCGTAGGTGCGCATATCGCCGTGCAGGTGGAGGATTTGGAGCAGGCCAAGGCGGAGCTGACGGCGCGGGGCATTGCTTTTCACGAGCTCACCCCGCCGCCCAGCATGCGGGCCAATCCCGTGCTGTTTGTCCGTGATCCCGACGGCAACGTCGTGGAACTGCGGACCGACGAATAAAGCCCCGGCGTAAGCGCAACGCCTAGTGGTACACAGGTGGTCGCGAGAGAACTGCTCGCGACCGCAGCGTGTGGCTGTGTTTATATGTAAAAATCTGAATTTGCCCTGTCGGACATGACAGAGGAAGTTCAACTCAGCACTGTCCCCCCATTACTGTCATTCTGAGGCCGTAGGCCGAAGAATCTCGTGTTGCTCTGAGATCCTTCGCTACGCTCAGGATGACATCTCTGGGAGATTCATCCTGAGCACCCTCCAATTTGATCTATCACCATCAGCCATGTCGAGCCCAGATTTCTCCAGTTTATGAAAGTCCTGTGTGAGAAAAAAGGTCCGCTGGCGTACGTGACCATCAACCGTCCAGAGCGGCTCAACGCCTGTGATTTCGAAACGTACCGGAGGCTCACTGAGGTCTGGCGCGAGTTTCGCGATGATCCGGCGCTGCGCGTTGGTATTCTCACCGGCGCGGGAGAGCGGGCGTTTTGTGTCGGCACGGATATAAAAGCGGACGATTTTGCCCGTCTCGCTGCAGAGCCACACGATCTCCCTTTCTCTCTTCTATCCGACCTCGCTAAACCGCTTATCGCCGCGATCAATGGCCATGCTAATGGCAGCGGTCTGGAACAAGCGCTGTGCTGTGATATCCGCGTGGCGGCTGAGCACGCGCAGTTTGGTCTTGGCGACGCCCGGCTCGGGTGGTTGCCGGCGGCAGGAGGGACGCAACGACTGCCCCGGCTGATTCCTGTAGGGCGCGCGTTAGAGATGTTGTACACCGGCAACCGCATCGGCGCCCAAGAGGCATTGCGGCTGGGGCTGGTCGATCATGTCGTCCCGATGAGCCAACTCATGAACAAATGCGAAGAGATCGCCCAGGAAATCTGCAAAAGCGCACCCCTGGCTGTCCAGGGCATCAAGCAAGCCGTCCTGCGGGGCCTTGATCTACCACTCGCCGAGGGGCTCAAGCTCGAACAGGATTTCTACCAGCGGCTCCAGGGTACTGAAGATGCCCGTGAAGGCGCCCGGGCCTTTGCCGAGAAGCGACCACCGCAGTGGCGGGGGAAGTAAACGAAAAACGTTCAGTGTTATCTTTCCCCTGACTATCGCCCTGTGCTAAACCGAACGGCAAGAAATTCATACACTCATGCATCCGAGCCTGAATGCCGTAGCGTGCGCTATGCGCACGAAAATAGCGGCGTA
>JACQEL010000994.1 GCA_016200595.1 Deltaproteobacteria bacterium | reverse complement strand
TTTACAGCTGGGCAATCTTTAGCCGTCTCCCGCGAAACTCGGGGAGATCCCTTGATCGAGGCCGAGGGACTCGGAGTGAAGTATATCCTCGGCAGTAGACGCGAGGATATTCAGTCGCGGACCTACGATGTCTTGTTCTGGAGGTGGCAAAGGAGGGAATTTTGGGCCCTCAGAGATCTCCACCTGGTGGGGTACCCTGGGGACATGCTGGGTATTATTGGCGTTAATGGGAGTGGTAAGACCACGCTCTGCCGGGTCTTAACTGGTCTTCTCCGCCCAGATGAAGGCGGTCTGAGCATCAAGGGGCAAGTGTATTCCCTGCTGTCTTTTGGGGCTGGATTTAATGACCAATTCTCGGGGAGAGAAAACATTTTTCTCAAAGGCCTGATGCTGGGATTGTCTCGCCAGCACCTCACCGAGCTTTTCCCTGAAATTGTGGAGTTTTCCGGGCTGCAGCGCTTTATCGATGAGCCACTGAAACACTACTCCACCGGGATGAAGACCCGGCTCGGCTTCAGCATTGCCGCGGTGGTCGAACCCGACATTCTGATTCTCGATGAAGTCCTCAGTGGGGGGGATCTTGAGTTTAACGAGAAAGCTGGCCAAAAGATGCAAGAACTGATTAGCAAATCAAAGATGGTCATTGTGGTGACCCATCAGATGGATTTTGCCAAGACGTATTGCACCCGAGTAGCCTGGCTGGACGGCGGCAGAGTCAGAGCGGCAGGACATCCTGACGAAGTGGTACAACGGTATAGAGAATCGATTCCGCCGCTGAGAAAGAGGACTGCGGCCTTCCGTGAAACCAGACCCCGACTGGGAACTGCCCGGGTCATTGAGGTCAGCCATCTTGAAGTGAAGTTTTCCTTATTGCAGAACTGGTCGATGAATCGTGGCAGAACCCCTCTTTTCTCGAAGATACGAGGCAGCGCAAAAGCGTCGTTTTGGGCACTAGAGGATGTTAGTTTTACGGTGAGAGCAGGGGATATTGTCGGTGTCATCGGCCCGAACGGCGCCGGGAAAAGCACCCTCTGTCGGGTACTCAGCGGCATTTTACGCCCGGATAGGGGAAAGGTGTGGGTAGACGGCGAGACCACGGCTTTATTGACCTTCGGAGCGGGGTTTAACGGTCAGCTGACCGGGAGGGACAACGTCTACCTCAACGGCATGATGCTGGGAATTGCGAAAAAGCGACTGAGTGATTTATATCCGGCGATTGTCGAGTTTTCTGGTTTGGCCAAGTTTATGGACGAACCGGTGAAGCATTACTCTCGGGGCATGAAAGTCAGACTCGGATTTAGTATCGCCGCCATGATCAAACCCGATATCCTCATTATTGATGAAGCTCTGAGTGCAGGGGATCTGGCCTTCTACGAGAAGGCCAGTGCCAAGATCCAGGAACTGATAGCTGAGGCGAAAGCGGTGCTGGTCGTGACGCACAACTTGACCTTTGTGGAGACCATCTGCACCCGAGCCTTGTGGCTGGACAAGGGGCGCATTCGCTTCGAAGGCAATCCTAAGGAAGCGGTGACCCGGTATCGCCAATCTCACGGATTGTTATAGCTGTTAAAGATGGCAACAGAGAACTGGCAAGTGGGCAGGCTCCTATGAGTCGGCGGATCGTGCTCGGTTGTTACGAGATCCCCGGCTGGGGCGGGGCAGCGACGGTCTCGTATCTGCTGTTTGAAAGGATGCAGCGTGAGGGCCTGGACGTCGCCTATGTGAATCTCGTCAGCGAGGCGGACGAGGTTTTCCTGCGCTACGTGTTCGGCGATAACTTTGGCAATCCGCGGGCGCTGGAGAATGTCTATACCTGCACCCTGAAGGATCCGCTGTGGCGCGCCCATAGCGGCCTAGCCGACCTGATCGGCGCCCTGGCCCCGGACCTGCTCTTCGGCTTTGGTTTCATCGCGGCGCGCCTGCTGAAGCTGGCAGCGCCTGGTAAACCACTCGTTTTCATGACCTCAGGCTCTCGCCAGGTGAAGCACCTCGTCGAAACGCGGGCCATCAAAGACTTCATGGCGTTCGAGCGCAGTGTCAGGCGTGGAATCGTCTTTCCTCTACAAAATGATCAAGAGCGCCGGGCCGTGGAAGCGTGTGACCTGCTCATCATACACTCGCCCCTCGTCAGGTTCGCCTTCGATCATTTCTTTCCCACCCAGAGCGGCAAGATCTACTCGAACCTCATCTCGGTCGCCGACTTTATCTATCCAGAAGCCGAGCACTTCCAGGAGCTGAAGAGACCATTTGCGCAGCGCGATATTGACGTCATCTTCATCGCCAGTAGCTGGACCAGGCCCGAGAAAAACTATGGGCTAGTGAAAAAACTCGTCTCCGGTTGTCAAGGGTTAAGTATGCATATTGTGGGAAGCGTCGAGCAGCCGCAGCTTGCTGCGCAGTATCACGGTGTGATGACGCGGAGAGAAGATCTCTATGATCTCCTCGGACGGTCCAAGACACTCGTCTGCCCGTCTTTGCTCGACCCGGCGCCTGGGGTCTTGTTCGAAGCGTCGGCGATGGGTTGCAATGTGATCGCGTCGCCGAACTGTGGCAACTGGCAGCTCTGCCATGAACAGCTCTTAGCCGACCGGTGTTCGCCAGACGCCTTCTTACAGAGGATCAGACTGTCCCTGACAGGTCCCTACAAAGACAACCACGAGAACTTTCGCGGCGGCTACAAAGATCTCGTGGACACCCTGGGGGTGTTCTGACCATGAGCGACGTCACGGCACTCGTCTTGAGCATCGGGGAAGATTATACCGAACGCGCGATCGCCAGCGTGCGGCGCCAAACCCTGCCGGTCGCAGAGATCATCGTCGTGCAAGGGATCTCCCCTTTTTACCGCGCCCTCAATAGCGGCGCCGCGCGTGTCCGCACCGAGTTCTTCATTCAGGTCGATGCGGATATGATCCTCGACGACACGTGCGTCGAGACCTTCAGAAACTGTGTGTCAGACGAAGTGGGAATTGTGGTTGGCCATCTGCAGGATCCACTGCTGGGCCGCATCGTCGGCATCAAGCTCTTCCGCACACAATGTTTCGACCGCGTGCAACTGCGCGAGTCCACATCTCCTGAGACGAATTTCGTCCTGGATCTCAGGCAGGAGGGCTGGGCGATAGTATCTGCACTCAAATGCCAAGAAGACTCGTCCGCCGGGCCGTACGTGTTCGGCGAGCACCGTCCCGCCTATACTCCCTACTATACCTTTTGCAAATACATGCGCGAAGGGGCGAAAGCACGGTACCGCAAGGCCGGGGGGGGATTTCGTAGCGTGTTTCGACAACTGCAAACCAGTGGTCACGACGTAGCCATGATCGCAATCATCGCGGCCGCACACGGCATCTTTGTGCAAGATGACCGGGATCTCTCCGGGCCTTTCGAGCAAAGCGCAGGGTTTGCGTTCCTTGAGCGGTTTCTGAGCAACCCGCAAAAAGACGAGGCCCCACCGGTGGTGGCGAGTGACCTCGGGCAAAGAGATTTCACCAAAGGATTCAAGCGATCCTATGCACTGGGTATCCAGTTGCGCCAGCATGATTCTTCCTCTGCGTTCAGGACCTGCATGCGGCAGTTCCAACAGGAAGGGAGCATCGCTTCTTGGGTTGCCCTGGTGCGATGGAGAGCGTCCTAGGCCAGGAGGGCGTGGCGCTGGAGTTGATCGTAGTTGATGACGGCTCAACCGATAATACGGCAGAGATTGTCGCGTCCTATCAAGATGCGCGTGTCCGACTGCTGCAGAACAAGCAGCAGATGGGTATCGGCTATTGTCATAACATAGGGTTGCGTGAGAGTCGGTCTCCACTCATCGCGCATGTGGATGCCGATGATTTTCTCCTGGCCGGGGCACTGCGCAAGATGATCGAAGCGCTGCAGGGGGATGCGCAGATCGGGCAAGCGCATTGTTACTTTTTTGATGTGGATGAGCAGGGGAGAACGACTGGAGAAGAATTCGGCAAACGCTGGGTGCAGTTCCGCCGGAACCGGCCTCCGACCCTCGACTACAAGGCGAAGCTAGCGCAGGGAGCCAATGTGACTAATGCCCTCCGCACCTATCGCCGGGCGGTCCTCGAGGAACTCGGGGGATTTAATGAGCGGCTGCGCTTCGGCATCGACTATGACATGGCCCTGCGCCTGCTCGAACACTACACGATCAAGCTGGTGCCGGAGTTCCTGTATTGCCGGAGGCTTCACAGGAGTAACACGACGGAGTCGCTCCGCTTCAAGACTCTCAGATTCTGGGTGCAAATGTACCGGATCAGACGACAACTGGCACAAACGCAGAAGGTAGGGTTTCTGGCAAGCGCTCACCTCGACCTCTACCGCTTCATCCGCGGGCAGGTGTTGAATACCTGCGACCGTGTCAGCCAACAGTGAAGCGAGCTGCTCGACCGTATCGGCGTGTTCCTGAGATGGCGTATTCTGGCGCTGCCTGCTGTGCTGCTCTACCGCTCAGCCGTGCGTCATCTGTCATGGTGGCCACTCAGCCTTTTTCCTCCCCGGTCTTCACAGGCTGCGGCCGCAGAGAAGCGTATCGTGTATTACCTCTGGTTCTTTCCCACCCTGAGCGAGACGTTCATTCAGCGGGAGATATCGGCACTGATCAACGCGGGACTCTCAGTGGAGGTCATCGCCCACGAGGCGCAGAATGCGAAGTATCTCGGCGACGACGCCAAGTCGCTTATGGAGAAAACACACTACCTCAAGTGGATCGAGCCGGAACAGGGAGCGCAGTATATGCGAGGTTGCTTTTGGCAGAGTCCTCTCATATTCATCAATAGACATTATCGGGTTTAACCAGAGCTACCCAAGCTCAGCAAATCGAATATAGGGAGCGGATGACGGCACCTGACACGGAGATTATGCAAGCCGCAAGCAATCTCCATGACCAAGTCAGACATGCCTGCTTTCGTCAGG
>JACQEL010000993.1 GCA_016200595.1 Deltaproteobacteria bacterium | reverse complement strand
TGAGATCCCCTCACTCGCAAAGTTTGTCTCGGCCGTCAGCTCTCCACTGCCGCTGCGGATTCCGATCGCCTCGGTGACACGAGACGCCCGGTTCTCTTTGCCAGATCCCTTCCTTCCTCAATTCTTTCGTCCTCCGTCCACGCTGCTCTAGGGAATCCTCTCGCTTCTTCGGACCATACGCCCTAACTACGCCCCGAGTTCCGGATGCCAGCGGTCCGGGTCCCTTCCCCCCTCGTAGGGGAAGGATAGGAAGAGGGGGCGTCCGGCAGAGGCACGGCCCATGGCCCCCTCACCCTGACCCTCTCCCTCACTAGGGGAGTGGGAACCTAGAGGAGTATTATGAAAAAACCAGTGATCCTGATTCTCCTAGTAAGAATTTTCGCGTCCGGGTCCACCGTCTGGGCCCACGGCACGGTCGGTGACTATACGTTCATAGAGCCGATCGTTGCCGAAGATGCCAACCCCAAGAACGAGTTCAACATCTTCCGGCCGCAATGGACCAGGACGGCCGAGGGCCATGAGTTTTCAATCGGCTTCGGACTCGAGAAAGTCCTCGTCCCTGCTCCTGACTCTTATGCCAACGGACTGCCTGGGGGTGGTCTAGTCAGCATGACCATCGAGAGTGAGTGGGTTGAGCAGTCGCCGAAGGAAGGCCGGAGGAAGACCGGCTTCAACGACTTGGAGCTGCTGCCAAAAGTGGCCTTTCTGACGATTCCCGAACACGAGCTGAGACTTTCACTCGGTGCCAAGTTCGTGATTCCTACTGGCAGCCCATCGATCGAAGAGCAAAATCACACCCAGCTCGGCCCCGAGTTGCTGTGGGCCAAGGGTTTCGGGGACCTGCCTAACCGAGGACTGCTCAAGTACTTGCGGCCCTTCGCCTTTCAGGGAGACGTCGGCTATACCCCGGCGTTTGGCGGCCACACCTGGCACGAGCTGTTCGCAGACAATGTCATCGAGTATTCGCTGCCATATCTCAGTAACAATGTGCGCGATATTGGTCTGCCGTGGCCGCTGCGCAACATGTTCCCGTACGTCGAGTTCAATTACGATCAGCTCATCGACGGGCCAGCGGGCCAGACTTTTCCGGCAGTACTGCTCACGCCTGGCATCGCCTTCATGAACTACTACGTCGAACTCAGTATCGCCACGCAAGTCGCGCTCAATAAAGGGGCGGTACCGGATAACCATGCGAAGGTCATTTTTTTACTGGATCTTTTCATCGATGACATCTTCCCGTGGACCAACTGGACGCCAATTGGCACATGAATAAGGGGTTGTTTCCTCATCTTGTGCTACTCGTGGTGACAGTCCTGCTGTTGCCACGAGCTGCGCTGGCACACGCCTTTCCTGAGGCTGAGGAGCCCAAAGTTGGGTCCACGGTCACCTCGCCACCCGAGCAAGTGGCGATTCGCTTCGATGCGCCGATCGAAGCACTATTTTCCAAGCTCGAGGTATTGGACAGCAGCGGACAGAGTGAAGACGAAGGAACGCTACAAGTTAATGCGGATACCCGAACGCTCACGGTGCAGCTCAAGTCGCTCGCGCCCGGAGAATACACCGTCAAGTGGAGTGTCGTGGCAAAAGATGGCCATCGAACCGAAGGTTCCTATACCTTCACGGTAGCGGGAGGCTCGTGATGCAGCCTCTCTACGGTAGAGCGGTGCTGGAATGGCCGCTGGTGGTCGCGGTCATTACTGTCTTCGGTACGGGAGCTTTTGCGCTGTTCTGTACGCCATCTAGCGAAGCCCAGAGCGAAGCGGTGGTCAGCGCCCTCTCGCCCCTCTGGCGTGGGCTCGCAGCGGTGGCAGTCCTGATTTCACCCTTCGTTCTGCTTGACCTCACTGCGGAAATGGCAGCAGTGTCCTGGTGGGCGGCCATCCCTCTGCTGCCCAAAGTAATGACCGACACCCATGTTGGACGGGTTTGGACGGGTTTCATGCCGGCCACTGTCTTATTGCTGGCCAGTACGTTCCTACCGCAACGGCACTCCTGCAGAGCTATCGTCCTGCTTACGTTGACTACTCTTTTGCTCCTCTTCGATGCACTTTCAAGCCATGCCACCGATAAAGGCTGGACGACCGTGGCAGTGTATTTCGTCCACGAAATTGCGGCTGGACTCTGGCTTGGCGCGCTGCTCGGGTTGTGGATTGTGGCCCGGCATGGACAAGCATCAATCCGGTGGGTGGAGGACACGGCAAGCCGAGTGTCACAACTCGCCGCCTGGTGTGTGCTCGTCGTCGCTCTGACCGGGGGCTACGTTGCTTATGAGGCACTCGGTTTGCCTATCGACCGTCTGCTGCTCTCGGATTACGGCCGCATATTGATCGCCAAGGTCATCGTCTTCGGAATCGTTCTCGCCCTTGGGGCCTACAACCGCTACTGGCTGGTGCCGCAGGTGAGATCTGCGCTGACTCGCGAGGCTCTCCTGCGTAATGTCGGAGTGGAATCCCTTATCCTGCTGGCGGGAGTACTGGCACTTGCCTCGCTTCTGGCTAACACCCCTCCAGTTCACCATCACACCGGACAGGAACTTTCAGACTCCATCCCCAATTTGCTTGACACTCGCAGATGTGAGGACAATACTATCGCGCGTTGCTCGACTTTGAGTATTGGCTCTGGGTTCTGCTCTGAGAGCTGACCGAACCGTTTTGACGCACTACAGCAGGTTTCATTTGCGCGAGGAGACAGACCGTTTTCACATTCGTAGGCCGGGATAAGCCTGTCCTGAGCCCAGTCGAAGGGGCCGCAGGCCGTTCCCGGCGTGCTCGTCGATGCCGGAAACGCTCCGCTTATTCCGGCCTACCTTCTACCTTCTTTCTCTTTTCAGTCAAGTGCAAACCGCTGTAGATGAACTCCGCCCTTTGCTCAG
>JACQEL010000992.1 GCA_016200595.1 Deltaproteobacteria bacterium | reverse complement strand
GCATGAGAGGTCGCGGTTGGACTGGCCCCCCAGAGCGCGGCCAAGCGCTGGTCCCGTCCACAGTTCCAGCGATAGAACTGATAACGCACGGGATTCTTCTCGTGGTAATGCTGGTGATACTCCTCAGCTGGGTAGAACTCCGTGGCAGTGACGATCTCAGTCACAATCGGTTGAGAGAAACGCCCGGATTCAGTCAGTTGCCGCTTGGAGTCTTCGGCGAGGCGCCGCTGGGTCTCATCGTGGAAAAAGATCGCGGTGCGATACTGCCTGCCCTGATCACAGAACTGCGCGTTAGGTGTGAGCGGATCGACGTTATGCCAAAATATGTCGAGCAACTGCGTATAGCTGAGCTTGGCGGGGTCATAGACGATCTGCACCGACTCGGCATGACCCGTCCCACCCTCCGAAACTTGCTCGTATGAGGGGTTCTTCGTTTGGCCACCGGTGTAGCCTACCGTGATCGATATCACCCCAGCGAGTTTCTCGAACGGCGGTTCCATACACCAGAAACATCCGCCGGCGAAGGTGGCCTTTGCCGGCGGTTTGTCTCCTGCCGTCGGAGTTTCACCAGCCATAGCCACAGGCGCTAATGTGAAGTATCCCAGGAGGGACAGTGTTAGCAAAGTACGAATCCAATTCTTCATAGTTATATCCTCAATGCCGGGAGCGGGTCACCGGTCGGCACGAAATTAAGAGCGACGCCATTATTACACCAGCGCTGACCCGTCGGCGGCGGCCCATCGTCGAACACGTGTCCTTGATGACCACTGCAGCGAATACAGTGATATTCCGTTCGCGGCCAGATTAGTGTGTAGTCGCTTTTTGTGTCGATATGCTCTTTGATAGGCTGGTAAAAACTGGGCCAGCCTGTCCCGCTGTCAAACTTGGCACTGGACTCGAACAGCGGCAGATAACAAGCCGTGCAAATGAAGGTGCCAGCTCGTTTCTCGTCATTGAGTCGGCTCGAAAATGGCCGCTCTGTTGCCTCTTCAAAGAGTACGGCATAGGCCTGAGGCGCTAAGAGCGACCGCCATTCAGTGAACGGTTTATTCAGCTTGGCAATATCCGAATTTCCCTCTCTTGCGGATGTCGCGTTCACTTTTTCACTCCGTGTACAGGCGGAGAATCCTAGTCCCGCTATTGCCAAAGTACACAACTGTTGAAGGAAATGTCGTCTCTGCATACTCATCCTTAGATGCCGCTCGTCAGTAAGAGATTCAACTAAGCAAGGCTGACAAAAGTTCCCCAGGACGTCACAGCTTGGAAGGTGGCCGAGGCCTTCAGTCCTATAGAGCAGAGTACAGTCTACAGCAATTGGCGGAGTGTACGAATCTTCTGTGGTTCGATTTAGCAGAAGGAACAAAGGCAGCTGGGTACTACGAGGCGGCACTACTGGCTGCCTAAACGGCCTGTCCGAGCAGGCATTCGCTGGCTTTCGATCCGTGATTTGCACCAGAACCGACGGGAATGATAAACTCCTCTCGATCCATGAAGAGCCGCCTGTGGGGAACAGCTGGTGTGGGAACCGCTCAAACAGAAACTCGGGGTGCCGGACACGATGGAGATCGCAGCCATGATTCCCATGGGCTACCCCCGCGGCAAGTTTGGGCCGGTGTCCCGCAATCCCGTCGAAGATGTCATGCGCTGGGATCGCTGGGGGCAGCAGCACAGATGAGCAAGTCCGGAATAGGTACTTGGGAAGGGAACAGCTCCAGTCACGCTGAGGAGGCGGAGCGCGGCAGGCGTGGCCGGGAGGAGCTGACCCAACCCTTGATGAGGCAGAAGGTGACGAACCAGCGCGTGCCGGCCAGCAGACCAGGGAGAAGACCACCAACCGGTGGAAGGTCACCCCACTCAGGGAGGGCGACATGCCAACCGCGATGATTATTGGAGCGAGCCGTGGCATCGGGCTGGAGTTGGCGAGGCAATACGCCGCTGCCGGATGGCGGGTGCACGCCACCACCCGCACGCCGGCGCAGCCGGGCGCTCTCGGCGCCATCGGTGGAGAAGTGGTGATTCACGCCCTCGACGTCCGCCACGCCCCGCAGCTTGAGGCGCTCGCACAGGCCGTGGCGACGGAAGGGATTGATGTGTTGATCCACAATGCCGGCGTCGCAGGACGCGGCATGGACCCTGCGGAGGTGCGGCGCATCAACACGGACGCGCCCATTCGTGTTGCGCAGGCGCTGCTGCCTGCGGTCACTCGGAGCAGCGAGAAGAAGCTGGTGTTGGTCACGAGCCAGCTCGGGGCACGCCGAGGGCACAAGGGGAGCCTGGGCCTCTACGGCGATTCGAAAGCGGCGCTGAACGATGCGTTTCGTGCCCATGCCCCCGCGTGGGGCCGTGGCGGGCTTGTTGCGGTCGTCATGCATCCGGGGTGGGTGCGCACCGACATGGGCGGGGCAATGGCGCCGTTATCGGTGGAAGAAAGCGTCCGCGGCATGCGGCAGGTCATTGCCCGCTTAACGCCGGCGGATCACGGCCGATTCTGGACCTGGGAGGGACGCGAGCATTCATGGTAAAGGGGGAGCAGATAAAACCGCAATTATCTGACACCCATTCTCTTGTCGTTTTTCAAGCGCGAACTTTTTTCCTCCTTAGGAAATAGGCGAGTTAATGAATACCAAACTTCATGTCCGTCTCTCCTCACTTGGCATAATACTTTTTTTTCCAACTCAGGTCCCACGGATGGCTTCACGGATTCCCACGGGGAATTACCATTTTTTGTACGGTAAGAATTTCCCTGACATAGTCACCTTAACCCGATCGCCTTTGGGATCCTCCTCTTTATCAACCTGCAAGGTGAAATCTATCGCACTCATAATACCGTCACCAAATTTTTCGTGAACGATGGCTTTGAGCGGTAGGCCATACACCTGCATGATCTCATACAACCGGTAGATGAGTGGATCGGTCGGTACAACCGGCCCTAACCCCTTGATCGGACACTCGGTCAGCGCGTGTGCGACTGCGGGCTCAAGCCCTAACGCTTCCACCAGGGTGCGGGCTTCTTCTGGGGAGGCACTGGCCTGGCGATAACACAGAGCGGCGACCCAGACTTCATCGCGGCCCACCGCCTGTCCGAGGTCCGAAAAAGTGAGTCCTTTGGTGTGTTTGGCGGCCAACAGCGTACGCGTGATTTTGGGCAGTTTCATAGTTCCTCCTGACGGTTCTGGTCGTGATGCCAGTGATTCTATGGGGGAATCTCTCCAGAAAAAAGAGATCATCCCGTGAAGCCATTTCGTTGAGCCAGCGTCCGGTTATTTCCTCTGAGCCTAGAAAGTAGCCGAGGTGCAGTGTTCAAGGCAATTTTCTCTCACGAGAGGTGAGAGCGAGAGGAGGGCACGGCGAGCCGTGCCCTGGAAGTAAGGATTACACCTTTAGCCAGACACTCTTGATCTGCGTATACAGTTCAAGTGAGTGCAGGCCGAGTTTACGACCGAAGCCACTTTGCTTGTAGCCACCGATGAGCGTCTTAAAGTCTCGTACAGCTTGTGGGAGAGCTTGCGTTTCTTGGTTCATATCTGTACCCCCTCGAAAGAAATAAGGCCTTTCAGGTTAGACGTTAAAACGCGAAGACAGCAGCAAACTGTAAGCGATTAACCATGGAATTCGTGAGCCCCTTGGGCCGATCGATGACATATTCCTTAGTCGTCAGCGTCAGCCGCAGGAAGAGGCAGGTAAGTCCTCATTTTCTTCTACACCTAAATCAAATCACACGACATTGGGACAGTTCCTCACTCCTTGAGGTATGTTTTGCCCGTTCGCTCTGAGCGTAGCCGCGTATGCGGCGAAGTCGAAGAGTGTGATTTTGGCAGGTTTGCGGGCCTTCGAATTCGCTCCGCTACGCTCAGGCCGAACGGTGGTTGAACCAACTGACGGTGAGGGAGTGTACGAATCTCTTGTGGTCCGATTTAGAATTCTACCTGTACCCGGCTCAGGATAGAATTGACCGCATGATGCCCCGGAATAGGAGAGCGTTTGGCATCATCATAGAGTGAGTAGAGGTATTCTAGCGACACCCGCGTCCAGGGGTTGAGATACCAGTTGAGCCCCAACCGTGCCGCTTGAAAGGTGTTGCGCTTAAGCGCCCCGGGCTCGCCGCTCCCCCCTGCATTATCCAAACTGAAAGTTTCGTAGCGTGCGGCTAATTCCCAGGACCCCCAGCCCGCCATTTTCCCGGTTGGATCCAAGAAAATCAGCAAGGGCCGATTCGGCTTATTGAAGATTTTATTCTCACCGCTGAGTAGCCACGTCCCGCCAATGTAACCGCCCTGCGTGACAAAGTCGGAAAGATCCACTTGATTTTTGCCCTGCTTTTGGCGCTGCTCAGAGGTGTAAATGTACTCGCCGGTGAGCGAATACGGACCAGAGAACCACGCCAAATGGCCACCAACCCGCATCCGGTCCCCACGAACGTCTACGGCCTTGAAGAACTGATAGCCCGTGGGAGAGGTCCCGAAGATGCTCTTACTCTTGGGTTCGTGCCCATACGTGACGGCTCCACCAAAATTGAGTCCCGAGAGCAGGGAATCTTTCTGGAAGACAAAGGGCGTCAGCACGAACCGGGCGGCCAGGTCCTTAGCGCTGTTATTGTCGGCAGTGTTCTGGCCGCTGCCATTCAGTACGGCCAATTGGTAGTTGAGGAATCCCCCAACCACTCGTCCATGGACCATAAGACCAATATCCCGGCTCGGGTTTACTGTGCTCAAGATGACTGCCGATCGCTCGACCAGATCGGTGTAACGTTTGGAGAGAAGCTCCTCATAACTAAACGGGACTTTGTATTGACCAACCTGTACATCGGCTTGCGGGAAATAAGTCACGTTAAGGTAAGCATCGCGCAGGATGGAGCTGCTGGTAGCAAATTCTGCTTCGACCTTGTACTGGAAGTATTTATAGAGAAAACCTTCGGTATATAAACGGACGCGGTCCATCGTGAACGAGTCATTCTGCGTGGTATCTTCCTGCTGGTAGAGGGTATTCATGGCCACCCGACCACCCACGCGTAAGGAGAAATTCCCATCGGCCGAGCGTACGAAAAACCCGTCTTCATAACCAGCCGTAAACGCGGGCTTCTTATTTTCCACGGCTTCAACTCGCGCCTGGGTTTCCAACTGTTTGCTCTCTAAATGAGAGAGCCAGTGAGTGACCTCTGGGGTCGCCGGAGCGGGAGCTACAGCGACTATAGCTGGTGGAGCCTGTAGCTGGGCGAGGTCGCCCTCCTCCAGGACACCCTTTTTCCGTAACAAGTTGATAAGCGCCTGCTGGTCAGAACCTCCAGTTTTGGCCGCGGTTCCTTTCCTCAGCTGTTGGGCCTCTTTTTTACTGAGGACTCCTTTGGCCTGGAGGATATCGACCAGAGATTTTTCCTGAGCTATGGCCGGACCACCCCAAAGCACGGCAATGAGCAGAAAAATAAAAACCATCCTTCCCACCTCCTCTCATTTTTTTCCGACTGCAGCGCACTCGTGAGGACACGAGCCCCTTCTTCTCTCTAGCTGTCACATCTATGATCAGGTAACTTAACCGCTCGTCACTCTTCTTGACGATACGAGTAACAACAGCTTATACTCGGCTGTCGAGTATTTGGGGACTATATATCTATGCCTCCAGTACATGTCAATCTGACGCCGACCGCGTACGCCATTTTGGGGTTACTGCGTGAACGGTCTATGCATGGGTATGAAATTGCCCAGCACTTCAAGCCTGAGGAGGAACTCGGGCAAGTGGTGCCGGCAGATATGAGCACCATTTATACTTTTCTGAAGGATCTCCAGGAACATGGCCTGATCCACGGCGAACGAGTCACAGTCGGCGCGCGGCCACCGCGTACCGTCTTTTCGCTCACCGCCGAGGCTGAGCCGCTCTTCCTGGATTGGCTGCGCCGACCAGTAGCGCGCATGCGAGAAGTACGTCTCGATTTTCTGCTCAAACTTTACTTTGCTCAGCAATTTGGTCCGGCCGAGGCGAAAGCCTTGGTGAAAGCGCAGATCGCGGCGTGCCGAGACTACTTGGAACGGCAAAAAGCTAGCACGAGAGACCTGAACCCCACAAGTTTTGAATCTCTGGTCTTGGAGTCAAAACTCACCGCCGCAGAAAGTATGCTCGACTGGCTTAACCGTATTGCTTCTCGGGTCGTGCCGCGCCAGCGTAAGAGAGTGAGCACAGACAAACAGCTAGTGAAGAAACGGAAGGATCGTTAATAGCTGAGCTTACGAGGAGGAGGTGAAATTTATGCGGCTCTCCCATCTTGTTTCTCGCTGTTTCCTTCAGGTGTATCTCTGTGCAATTCTGAGTGGACTTTTCGTGCCTTGCCAGGGTAGCGCCCAGAACAACTCCGAACAGCCGATCTCTCTCACCATCTCGGCAGCAGCCGATCTCACTCTTGCCTTCCAGGAGTTAGGCTCGCTTTTCGAGAAAGAAACCGGGATAAAGGTGACCTTTAATTTTGGCTCAACTGGCCAGTTAGCCCAACAGATTGAACAGGGGGCACCGGTGGACCTCTTTGCCGCAGCTAACGTCGACTTTGTTGATGAACTGGAAAAGCAGGGACTTATCCTTTCTGGCACGAAAGCTCTTTATGCGCGTGGGCGTATTACGTTGTGGACCCGCGCCGATAGTCCACTTCACATCGACCGCATCGAGGATTTGGCCCAGCCTGAGGTGAAACAGTTTGCCATTGCTAATCCCGAACATGCGCCCTATGGCATCGCTGCTCGTGAGGCCCTGCAATCGATAGGCATCTGGGAGAAGGTGCAGCCCAAACTCGTGCTGGGTGAGAATATCCGTCAGACCCTCCTGTATGCAGAGACGGGGAACGTCGACGTAGCGATTGTGGCATTGTCGTTGAGCGTGCAAGGACAGGGACGGTGGGTATTGATCCCTCAGGAATTGCACAGGCCGATTGATCAGGCACTAGCTGTTATTAAAGGAACCCAGCACGAACAGGAGGCCCGCCGCTTTGCGACGTTTATCAATGGTCCTGAGGGACGTCCGATCATGCGTAAGTATGGTTTTATTCTCCCAGGAGAGGAAGCCGTCAAATGACTTGGCATCCGGTCATCTTATCAATTCAGGTAACGATAGTCGCGAGCCTCTTGATTCTCATCTTCGGGCTTGCGCTCGCCGTGTTGTTGGCTCGGAGCCACTTCCCCGGCAAGGTTGTCTTTGAAACCCTGATCAATCTTCCTCTCGTGCTCCCACCTAGTGTTGTTGGATATTATCTCTTACTGATCTTGGGGAAAGGCGGCCCCGTGGTGGAGTGGCTAGGCTGGCGCTCTCTTTTTACCTGGCAGGCGGCTGTCATCGCTTCAGCAGTCGTGGGATTGCCGCTTATGGTACAAGCGTCAAAAGGCGCCATTGCCAATGTAGATCCAACGTTAGAGAAAGTTGCCCGCACACTAGGCTCTTCAGAACGAGAGATATTGTGGCGGGTCACTCTCCCATTGGCCCGGCGTGGTATTCTTGCCGGCTTCACGCTAGGGTCAGCTCGCGCGCTGGGCGAGTTTGGGGCTACGCTGATGGTAGCGGGCAGTATTCCTGGTCGCACTCAGACTCTCCCTCTGGCGATCTACGATGCGGTGCAGAGCCGCCAGTACGACCTTGCCAATCAGATGGTTCTGTTGATGACTATCCTGTCCTTTCTTGCTCTTTGGGGAGTACGCCGCCTGGAACAACCGACATGATTGCACACGGTGAACCCAAAGGTTGAATAACAACATGCCAAAGGTAGTAAACTTACTTCTTCAGCAAATGTTGGCAACGAGGATATTTGTATCGGTGCTTTCAATGATCCAGCTTCCTTTCTCTTATAGAAGCCTCGTGTTGGCGCGGTTGCTGCTGCGCCGCAGTCCTTTCGGCACCTATGCTTGAGGTTGCGGTCGCAAGACGTCTCGACGGCTTTCAGCTGGACGCAGCCTTCACTGCCGACACCGGGCTGGTCGTCATGTTCGGCCCTTCTGGCGCGGGGAAAAGCCTGACTTTACAGGCCATAGCCGGGACCTTCTTGCCTGAAACTGGTCGTATCGTCATCGCTGGCCAAACGGTTTATGACAGTACCCAACAGATTAATCTCCCGCCGCAGGTACGACGCGTCGGCTATGTACCGCAACATTATGCCCTTTTTCCCCATCTGACGGCAAAGGAGAACATTAGTTTTGGGCTGAGGCAACTCTCGCGACGTGAGCAGGAACAACGAGTGAGTGAGCTGCTTGAGCTTTTTGACCTGCGCGGCTTGGAGCACCGCCGTCCGCGCGAGCTCTCAGGTGGGCAGCAACAACGAGTGGCCCTGGCACGCGCCTTGGCGGTACAACCACGGCTGCTTTTGCTCGATGAGCCCTTCGCTGCCCTCGATGCGCCGTTGCGCGGAGCGCTGCGGCAAGAACTCGCGCAGGTGCAGGAACGCTGGGGAATCACCACGTTGATTGTGACCCACGACTTGGCCGATGCCTTCGCTCTTGGCCAGCGGGTGATCGTCTATGATAGCGGACGAGTGATTCAGCAGGGCACGCGCGAGGAAGTGTTTTTTCACCCTGCCACCTATCGTGTTGCCGAATTTGTCGGGACCGGAAATATTCTCCCCGCAGTAGTTGAACAGGTCGAGGAAGGAACGTTATGGCTGCGCTGGCAGGGTCAGCGCATTGCTACTGCGCCAGCGCCTTTTGCCCCAGGCACGCCGGTTTACCTCTGTATCCGCCCAACCCAAATCCTCATTGTCCGCCCGGACCGTTTGGCTGAACGGGAGCGAGAAACCCTCCTGTGTGGTCATATTGTCAGTGAGATGATGCAGGCAGAAACGTATACCTTGCATATGCGGCTGGAGCACAGTAACGCCGCACACGATTTGGAAATCGTACTCCCCGCCTATGTCTACCACCGTTTGTCTCTCGATGCTGAGAAGCGGCTCATGGTCGAACTCCGCCGTCAGGCGTTGCACGTGATTCCGCGAGACGTGGGTGCCACTTAGGGGGATTTGCAGCTTACCACTACTGAATTGAGAGAGTATACTATAAGTCTTTTCAGGAGGAACCAAAACATGGCGGTCATAACGGTCCCTCGTCCGTTGCGGGAAAAATTGGGAGAGGAAGGGACAGACGCTTTGGTCACGTTGATTAACGAGGCCGGGGAAAGCAACAAAAAATCGGTCGTTGAAGTGGTCGAAGAACGCTTTGAGCGGCGGCTTACCGAGGAGATAGGGAAATTACGCACGGATATGGCTGACCTGCGGGCTAACCTCATTCAGTGGATGTTTCTCTTCTGGATCGGCCAGATCGGTGTATTGACTGGTACCCTTTTTGCCTTCTTTCGCAAGTAGCAGCAGAACGCTAATCACCTGCAGGAATCTTTCCCAACGAGCTCAGATACTCGCGAAACTTGCGGTTTGTCAGGATCGCGTAGCCGCCGCTCTTTTCTTCCAAATAGCGGATAAGCTCTTCTCCACTCAGGCCGAGAAATCGCTGCAAAATACAGCCGATGAGCAGGCTGGAGCGATTGACGCTGGCGACACAATGCACCAGGATTTTCTTGTCCGTCGTGCGTAGTAAGTCGGCCAGCCAACTGCTCAGACTCTGTAAAACCTCCACATCGGGCAACTCGCCGTCAGCCACTGGCCAAGCAATAGAGAGTGCGCCGGGCCACGGCGCGGTATGGTTGCCACCCGTCAGGTTGACGACAATAGCGATGCCTTTCTCTTTGAGAACCCGTTCATCCGGTAAGCCGGACTGATAAAGCCGGCCAAGTACGATCTCGCTGAGCCGCGCGGTGCGACCAATACCGATCCAAGCAAACCCGTCGCGCTCCTGGTATGCCGCCTCTCCCGGCTCTTTACCCTCAAGGGCAGCGCGGATGAACGGCTGACCTGTCACCTCGTGGTTGAAGCGTTGCTCGACGTTAGGCAGAAGCGTGGCGTGATCACGGGTATAGTTGATCGCACAGGCGCCCAGGTTGATCGGCCCTTGCTGTCCGGGACACCAGGGACTGTACGCCGGGTCCCCAAACAGGTGAAAAACCAGCTTAAAGAACTCACCCTGGCGATTGTAGCCGAGCGTGTAAAAAGGCATCCACAGCTGAGCGTCTATATAAAGGATCCGCCGGGTGTAATGATGGCCAGGATCCTTGGACACTGCTTCCAATACATGCGCCCGACGTAATTGATAAGGATCGGCAGGATACCAACCGTTGCGCCCGCCAAAGCTCGGCGCGCCGCGCGGAATCCCTACGGGCGCCAGAATCACGGTCTCTCCGAGGTAACGCCAGGTCTGCGCATGCACAGAGCCATTGTAGCCGTAGCCGTCTTCGCCGTGATAATCGCTGCCCAAGGCGGTAACACGGCGGGGGGCATAGACCCAGCTGTCATCCGGTTGCCGATCATCATCGTAACGATAAGTGATACTTTGCCAGCCGTGTAACCTCGCCGGACTGAGTATCTGCGAGACGGTCGCGTGGTAAAGGCCAAGCGTGTTCGGTAGTACCTCGGCGGGTTTGAGAATTGCCCGGTGCGCCAACCGCAGGCGCCACATGTGCATCTCCAACGACTGCTCGACTCTTGCTCCCTGCAGAGTTGTCCAGACGACGTGCAGCTCCTCAGTATCGCCCCCCAGCGAGCGCAAGCGCAGATTCCAAGCCAGTTTGAGGCCCGCGTAGGGGTCCGCCGGATCAAGCAGTGGAAACGGCAGACCGGCCGTGTAATTCTCTAAGTTGCCATGGGCATCGAGCCTGACGTCCGCAGCGTAGCGGAGCGTGGCCGCACGATAATTTTCGTGAAGCGGAAAGTCCTGGGTAGGGGCAACGGTGATTGTCAGGTCACCTGCTCGCACCCGCGCGAGCAACTCTTCTGGCAATACTTCCTCGGCGACTTGCCAGTTCGACGCTGACACGATCACACCTGGAGTGAGATCGGGATGGAGGGGAAATCCCTCGCGGTAAGGCGACAGGGCGTCAAAGATCTGCTGAGAAGAGATAGACATATCGTACTACAGTGGGGATCAATTGCGTAGGTCTTTGCCTCTCATTGTAGAGACGCGACATGTCGCGTCTCTACGCAGGGTTCCCGGGCCGGAGGTGAGAGTTCCTGGATTCCCACTTTCGCGGGAATGACGCAGCCATTGTCTATCAAATTCATGTTGACGAAGTACTAGAG
>JACQEL010000106.1 GCA_016200595.1 Deltaproteobacteria bacterium | reverse complement strand
CGGTGGCACTGGGGATAAGCAGAGGAGCGAGCAGGAAAGCCAGACCCAAGGGGATGGACGTGAGCAGGAGAAGCGCTCTTTGGCTGCTCTGCCTGAAGAATTGCAAAAGGCGATTCGGCAAGCGCTCCAGGGTCTGCAAGACAAAGGCCAAGACCAGGATAATCAGGGCACGACTCCGCCACCGAACAACCGCTTGGCCTTACGCCCGGCGAATGAGCAGAAAAAGCCGGATTTTTCCGTTGAGGGACAGAATCTGCCTAAAGGCAAAGACCAGCAAAGTACGGGGCGCGGTGACAAGGAGGATGAAGGCAAAGGCGGTCCTTCCTCTGGCAGTGGCGGAAACGCGCAGGCTCCGGATCAAGGAAGTGGGATGCAACGTCTGGACCGCGCCCGTCTGGACCGCAAGAATGCCCGCGGGCAATTTCAGCCTGATAGCCCGCAAATACCGGGGAGCCAAGGAGAGGCTGGTGCCGGCGGGCCAGGCGCTGGTAGTGGCACTGATCCGCGCCTGTTTGGCAATCCTGCCAACCTCGGCCTTGGGGCGCACACCTTCCAACTCGCTCTTGATTCTGCCCAGGATAAGGGGGAAGGCATTGAAACCGAGGACAAAGACGAGGGTGGCGGGATCGAGAAATCCACCAAAAATCTGAGCCAGCGGCAATCTTTGGATGACGCCATTCGTAAAGCGCAAATCCCGCCCGAGTACGAAGAGATCATCAAACGCCTGTTTGCCCGTGGAGAGTCACAGTGAGTACTACCCCTGCTGCCCGCGCGGTTATTGAGTTCCAGGAAACTTTTCAACGCATCCGTGGCGAAGTTGCCAAAGCGGTGGTCGGCCATGACGAGATGATCGAAAATATCCTCATCGCCTTTTTTGCCGGCGGGCACGTGCTGATTGAAGGCGTGCCGGGGACCGGTAAGACCCTGATCGTCCGTTCACTGGCCGAGGTGCTGAACCTGAGCTTCAACCGCATCCAGTTCACTGTCGATCTGATGCCCGCGGATATCACCGGCACCCGCATGATTATGGACCGCGAGGAAGGCCGCCGCGAGTTCGTGTTTGTCGAAGGACCAGTCTTTGCCCATATCTTGCTGGCGGATGAGGTCAACCGCTCCACGCCCAAGACCCAGGCGGCGTTGCTGGAAGCGATGGCCGAACTGCAAGTCACGGTAGCGGGCACCACCTATCGCCTGCCCCCGCCATTTTTCGTGCTGGCTACTCTCAACCCGATCGAGATGGAAGGCACCTATCCCCTGCCTGAGGCGCAGCTCGATCGCTTCTTCTTCAAGGTGCGCCTGACGTATCCGACGCATCAAGAAATCCAGCGGATTATCAGCACGACCACGACGACGGCAGTGCCCGATCTCGCTCCGGTCTTCGAACGGGTCGAGGCGCCAGAGAAAGTCATGGCCCTGCGCCAGTTAGTGCGGGAAGTGTTGGTGGCTCCGCATCTCGAGGAGTATGTCGCCGCCTTGATCCATGCCACGATTCCTGCCGGGGCGAGATACATCAGCAGTAGCGATACTGCACGAGCTACCCTGCCCAAGGACGAGTACGTCGACCGCTATGTCGGTTTCGGCTCGAGTCCGCGTGGCGGACAGACGCTCATGCTCGGCGCGAAGGTGGTCGCGCTCCTCGATGGTCGCGCCAATGTGAGCTACGATGACATAGATCGGGTGGTCGTGCCGGCCCTCAATCATCGCTTAGTCCTCAACTTTGCGGCTGAAGCCGAAAATATCGATCCCGCCACCATCGTCACGCGGGTGGTGCAATCCGCCCGCAAGCTGCGGCGTTAATGGTAGGAGCCCGCGGCGTGAGTATCATTGATCCTGTCTTTCTCAAAAACCTTGATCGCTTGCGGGTGCGCGTGCGTGCGGCGCGTGGCCACCGGCCGGGAGAAACCCCGATCCCGCGCATCAGTCAGCAGTGGGGCATCGAGTTCGAGTCTTACAAGGACTACGGGCCGGGAGATGATTTCCGCTATGTGGACTGGAATGCGGTCGGGCGGCTTGATCAGATGTTGGTCAAGACCTTCACCGCTGAGCGGGAAATCCCTTTTCATTTGTTTCTCGACACCAGTGCCTCAATGGGGGCGCCGACGATTGATCATAAGTTTGCCTTTGCTACTGATCTCGTGGCGGCCTTCAGTTATGTGGTGCTGATTAACAACGACACCTTGCGCGTGGTCGCGCTGTCTTCTCCAGAAAAGGGCCAGCGCCCCTTCCTCGCCTTGTCGTCCTTGCGCCACCGCAGCCAATTTCTGCGCGTTCCGCCGTTCCTGGAAAGGCTCACGGCCGCGGGGAAGACGTATTTGCGCGAAACCGTGCGCGCTTATATCGAGCAGACCAAAGAGCGCGGGGTAGCGGTCGTGCTGTCTGATTTCCTCACTGAGCCGTCGCAATATGAAGAAGCGCTGATTCTTCTGAAAGCCCGCGGCTATGAGGTCAAGGCGGTGCACATACTCGGAGCAGCCGAACTGGATCCCACCCAGCTCTTCCGTCGCGGTAAGCTCTATGATGTCGAAGACCAGAGCGAACGCTGGATTTCCCTCACCCAGGCGAATCTGCAACGCTACCGTGACGCGCTCCAGGCGCACCTGGACGCAGTACAAGGCTTTTGCCATCGTCATCAAATTCTCTATGCTCGGGTCTCAACCGCCAGTCGCTTACTCGCTGTCATGACTGAGGAATTTCCCCGAGCGGGGTTGCTGACGCTCCGCTAGACCATTAGAGTGCTGAGTTTATGGGGATTCTGAACCCATCCGCCCTGCCATTTCTTGCCCTGCTGGGTCTTCTTGTCCTCATCTATCTGCGTGAGCGCTGGCGTAAGCGCATCGCCGTGCCCACCCTGATGCTGTGGGTGCAGGTGAAAGAAGATAAGCTCCGGGTGCGTCGTTTTCTCCCGAGCTTGTTGTTCCTGGCCCAAGCTTTACTCCTGTTGTTGCTCATCGGTGGCTTGCTCCACCCCTACCGACCGGTAACCGTGACGGAAACACGCGGCGACCGGTGGATTCTGGTGATGGATATTTCCGCCAGCATGCAGGCGCGCGAAGGCCGCACGCGTCGCTTCGAGATGGCGTTGGACCAAGCTGAACAGCTGGTGAAAGCCTTCGGACCGCTCGATGAGGCCATGTTAATCAGTGTCGCGATCCGTCCGCAATTAGTCAGCGGCTTTACCACTGATCACCGACAGTTGCTGCATTTACTGGAGACCCTCCACCCACTGGATACGGGCACGAATCTCAGTTTAGGTATCGAACTCGCCCTGGCTCAGCGCGACCGCCAGGGGCGGCAGGCGAGAATTCATGTGTTCACCGATCTGTCGAAGAGCACCCTCGGCTTGCCCGAAGAGCAGCTCAAGGATCTGGTGTATCACCGGGTCGGGAAAAGCGACGATAATCTGGCCATCGCCGCCCTGCAGCTGTATCAGAACCCCTTTCAGAATTACTCGCAGGCCCAGGCGTATGTGTTAGTGCGCAATTACTCTTACCGTCCTAAGGGGGCAGTCCTGACCGTGTATTTGAATGACAAAGCGATTTTTCGGCGAGACTTCAGCCTGCCGGCGCGCGACGTCGCGTCATTCTCGGTCAAGGGCTTCGATGGGCCGGGGAAATTAACCGCACGCCTAGAGCCGGAAGATGCGCTGGCGGTCGATAATCAGGCGCTCGCCTGGCTCGCCGAGCGTAAACCGCGGCGCTTGGTGTTGGTGTCTGCGGTCAAAGGATTGCGCGAGGAATTAGAGCGCGTCAGTAGCTCGATCCCTGGTCTCTCGTTGACCGCGCTTACGCCGGAGACCTTCACTCCTACCCTACTGAACGAGCAGGACATTGTCCTCTTTCATCAGTTCGTGCCCGGTACCGCAGTGCCGGCCAACAGCCTCTATGTGTTCCCGCCCCCCGATAATCCGCTTTTCCCGGTAGTGGCCGAAGCTGCGGACCTGAACATTTTGGACTGGCGCGAAGGGCACGAAATCTTACAGAACCTGCACTATGTCGAAGCGTTGCCGTTGCGGAAGGCGCGAGTGATGGCCTTACCGTCGTGGGCCCAGGTGTTGATCTCCTCACGCACGCGTGGTGGTGAGGTGCCGCTGGCGCTCACCGGTGAGAAAGACGGCCACCGCGTGGTCTGTTTCGCCTTTGATCTGGGCAAGGGCAACCTGACCAACTCGGATAACTTGACGCTCCTCTTACTCTTCCTGAATACTCTCCGCTGGCTCTTGCCGCACGATCCCGCAGCCCCTTTGTTAGTCTCTTCTGGGGAGACGTTCTTCTTGCCCGCGGGAGTCACGCCAGATTCGCTGCGCTTCACTCCCCCAGGTGGAGTGGAGAAAGCAGTCGATACTGGATCGGTCGAGGTGGATCAGGTTGGTGAGTATCGTCTGGTTGGCAGCCATTATCATGCCACCCTCTATGCCAATCTCTTCGACGACGCGGAATCGGACATCGGGCGACGCGAAGACGACGACACCAAGCCCATCCCTGTCAGTGCGGCCCGTCCTCCTCAGGAACTGAGTCATACCGTACCCGCAGAATTCGGCCGCTGGTTATACTACGGTGCCGCGTTACTCCTGTTGCTTGAATGGTTGTATGCGCTCTGGCGTTATCGGCGCGCGAGTGAATCATGACGAACTATAGAAACGCGCCGGCAAGATATGGCTTCGATGATAACACCATCTGTTTGGGTGCCACTGGCGGCTGGTCCGCCAGTGCGCGCGGGTGCCACGGGCAGCTAGCTGCCCGTGGCACCCGAAAAGCCAGATCTTGGTGGGTTTTTCCTATAGGTGGTCGCATCGTTCATGCTTCGACAGGCTCAGCACGAACGGTTATTGCGCGAAACAGAAGCAAGGTCCCCTTGCGCTTATTTCCCCGTTCACCCTGAGCCCTTCGACTTGGCTCAGGACAGGCTTGTCGAAGGGTGGCCATCAGTATGACGTACGACGTTTTCGGTTCTACCTATACCTTTCTCACCCCTGACTGGCTGTGGCTCCTCGTCTTCCTTCCCCTGTTATGGCTGCCGCTGTTCTGGCAGAGACAACGACTGGTAATTGGCAGTGCAGGGCTCCTGCATACCGTAGCGGCAGTGCTGATTATCGCTGCCCTGGCCGGCCTCAGTACGCAGACGATCCTGTCCGAGCATCGCTTGGCCTTGGTTGCCGCAGCTGACGTGTCAGACAGCATCTCACCCGAAGGTCGGGCCTGGACGCGCGAGTACCTGACCCGGCTCATGCATGCACTCGAACCCGACGATGAAGTGGCCGTGCTTTCCTTTGCGGCGAATACCAATTTGCTGATTCCGCCTGGGGCGCCCAATGGGGTGACGCTGCCGGTTGACGCCTTGACGAGCGCCCCGGCTGGTCAAGGTGGGGGGACCAATATCGCGAAAGTGTTGGAGCGCGCCCTGGCGCTCTACCCTGAGGAGGCAGAAAAACGGTTGCTGCTCATCACCGACGGCAACGAGACGAACGATGCCGCCAGACAACATATCGCGTTGGCTCGCCAGATGGGAGTCAAAATCTTTCCCGTCATTCCGCCTTCGGGGCAACATCCAGAAATCTCGCTCGAGAAGTTCGTTGTCCCTCCCCTCGTCCGCGAAGGGAGCGCCTTCAGTGTGCGCTTGGTCGTGCGCAACGGCAATGAGAAGCCTGCCCGTGGCAGTGCCGTCGTCATGGCCAACGATCAGACGCTGACGCGTCAGGAAGTCAATCTGGAGCCGGGGCTATCGGTGCTGGAGGTGCCAGCGCAAATCCTACAGCGCGGCAATTATTTGTTGCGTGCCGACATAAAGGCGGCACCGGACACCATTGAAGGCAATAATCATCAGAGCGCCAGTCTCGCTGTGGCCGGGAAGATACGCTCTCTGGTGATCACGGACAATCCCAAGACGCAGATTGCGCGCGCCCTGCAAATGAAAGAAGTTGATACCGAATTTCGCCGCCCCGAGGGATTGCCCAATCAACTCTCTGAGCTACTCGACTACAACTGTTTGGTGTTTGACGATATCGGCCGCAGTGGGATCTCTGCCCAGCAGATGGCGACGATCGAAAGTTATGTGCGCGATTTCGGCGGTGGATTTCTCATTGCCGGTGGCCTGCGTACCTTCGGCGACCTAGGCTATAAAGGGACGACGATCGAGCGAGTCCTGCCGGTGACGTTTCAAGAACAACGACCGAAAAAGAAAAAGCGTACGCCGATCGCGCTGTTCATTCTTATCGACCGCTCCAACAGCATGGGCTACAACAGCCGGATCCGTGGCCTGCACGACGGACAAAAGATGCAGTACGCGCAGAAGGCGGCGCTCGAACTTTTGGGTCAGCTGCAGGACACCGATTTTGCCGGCGCCATCGCGTTTGATTCCGAGCCGTACCTGCTGGCTCCGCTGGCTTCGCTCGCCGAAAATCGTGCCGACCTGACGAGCAAAATCTCCCGCTTACAGTACGGCGGCGGCACGGATTTCTATGGCGCTTTAGAAACTGCGGCCGATCAGTTAGCGCGTAATCGCGGCTCGATCCGTCATATCATTCTCCTCACCGATGGCGACTCTAATCGCAGTCCGATCGATCACTACCCCCTGGTCGCCACTATCGCCCAGCGACAGATCAGCATTACCACCATCCGTATTGGCGACGATACCGTGAACCTGCAGTTGCTCTCCTATATGGCGGAGAAAACTGGTGGCCGCTTCTATCATGTCGAGGACGTAGAGGTGTTGCCGCAACTCATTATTAAGGACACCAAGCAGGTCATGCGCGATAAAGATGATGACGACGATAAGCCGAAGGAGATCGTCCCGCGCGTGGGTGAGCGTGGACAGATCCTCCAGGGGCTCAATAACTTTCCCTCGCTCGATGAGTACATGCTGACCAAGCCAAAGAACGGGGCCGATGTGCAACTGTACACTGATATACATACCGACCACGATCCGCTGCTGGCGACTTGGCAGTATGGCTTAGGGAAAGTAGTGACGGTGACCTTTGACCCCAGCGGGAGCGGCTCGAGTGATTGGATTCGTTGGGATGGCTACGGTAAATTTTGGTCCCAAGCCGTGCGGTGGGCCATGCGGGATGAAACGCCCTGGGACTATCGCTTGAGCGTGCAGCAGCGCGGCGAGCGCATGGTCTTACGGGCCGAGTCGTACGATAGCGATGAAGAGGGCGTGTTGATGGCACGGCTGCCACGCGGCACGCAGACTGACGAACTGACTTTGATGCCAGTCGCGCCGCGGGTCTATGAAGCGGCTTTGTCGGTGAAACGCCAGGGCAGTTTTCCTGTGACCGTGGTCAGGCGCAAAGGCGGCAAGGTCGTGAACCAGAAGAATGAGATTGTCATGGCCAGTCAGGCGACGGGCGAGTCGCTGGACGAATATCGGCAGCAGCATCCAAATCGAGATCTCCTGCGCGAGTTGGCTGAGGGCACGGGTGGACGCCTCGACCCGGAGCTGGATCAACTCATCTCACAGAAACGCGAAGGGCAAAAGAAACTGATCCATCCGCTCGATAACTATCTGATTATTGCCGGCCTGGCCTTATTACTGGGCGACATCGCCATCCGGGTGTGGTTAGGCCCGCCCGTCTAGGAAGAAGGCGAAATGGGAAAATGGCGAAACGGGGCTGAAAGAATGTTGTCTGAGAACGCTCTCGCCTTGAAAGAATGGGCAGTCAGTGTTCATGCTCTCGGTACTGGGAAGCAGGTGGTGCTGCTGCGGAAAGGTGGATTGCACGAGCGCCACGGTCACTTCGCCACTGCAGCCAAAGAGTTCTTTCTGTTTCCGACGTATGTCCATCAAATGGCACAAGGAGTGACAAACGAAGCAGGCGCAGATCTGCAGGCGGTGATGGAGTCGCGACCGGCGGAGGACCGATTGCTTATCGCCTATTACGCTACAGTAGAAGATCTGCTGTGGCTTGACACGCGGGAACACCTTGCGGCCCTCGCCGATTTGCACTGTTGGACTCCGGAAACTGTCAGACACCGTTTTGCTTATGGGACGAGAGCAGGGCTGCATCTTTTTGTTCTGCGTGTCTATCGTTTGCCGCGTCCACATATCCTGCCTCTACTGAAACGTTACGGAGGGTGCCGGTCCTGGGTTGATTTGGCGGAACCGCTGAGCACTGCGGGTGCAACGCCGGTGTTAAGCGAGCAAGCTTTTGCTGAACGGATACGTCAGATCAGAGACAAACTTTCCATAGACTCTCCTATCACTCTGAGTACCCCATAGCGTGGGCGCGCTCATTGGGCCGCCGTAAAAATGGAGCCGTAGCGTGCGCATAGCGCACGCTACGGCTAGGCGTTCTACAGCCAGACTCTTTCGGTGGAGCTTCAGGCCCTCAAGCTCATGAAGTGTTTTTGCAGTTACAGGGTTTTCATTTGAGCGAGGAGACCGACCGTTTTCTCAGGCGTAGGCCGGGATAAGCCTGTCCTGAGCCCAGTCGAAGGGGCCGCGGGCCGTTCCCGGCGTGCTCGGCTATGCCGGAAACGCTCCGCTTATTCCCGCCTACCTTCTGTCTCTCTTCACTCAAGTGCAACCCGCTGTAGATAACTCTCCCCACAATGGAAGAAACTGACGATAGGGCCGTTCTCGATAACGAGCAAGTCTTTGCCCTTACTGTAAGTCCGAGCGATTCGGCGAATGCACGCACCTTCGTAGCCACAGATATCACAAACTATGAAATCTTCCCTTGCCCTAGATGTGTTTCAAGATTCCTCGAACACAGGGTTATCCCTTTACTCAGTCCCCTCCCTCGGGCCAGCGGGGAAGGACATACTGTGGCGCGGCAATAGCGTGGTGGTTCACCTCGACTAGAGGCGAAGGCACGGGAAAATCCGTGCTCTTACCAAGTTCTCCCAGGAGCCGGCGGATGTATTTGGTGTGCGAGTACTCATGATTGATAATCTCGCGGAAGAGGTCAGCTTCTGCTCGCCGTTTGTGTGGAGACAATGTGTCGAGCTGAAGAGCTTCCAGTAAAGTGAGTGTTCGGGCACGGACCTGCGTGAGAGTGTCGAGCTGAAGAGCTTCCAGTAAAGTGAGTGTTCGGGCACGGACCTGCGTAAGATAGGCGAAGAGTTCTTCTCTTCCTGGGAAGACTATCTTGGGGTTGCCGTTGTTAGCTACGCCAAAGAGGGGACGGTACAACTCCGGCCCGAGCATTCGCTCTTTCAACACCTGACTGATCCGCATATCCTCGACCATGCCGATGTGACCGATGTGATAGCTGATGGCTGTCGCATCTGGTCGTGGCGGCACTCGCCACAACTCGTCTTGGGTCAGAGACTCGATCATGGCCATAAGGTGATTTCGCGCGACTTGAAGCTCCTGGCGAACGAAAGCGGCAAGCGAGGTATTCATGGTTGATACTCCTTGAGCTTCTTATCCTTCAGGTCGTGGCAGAAGCAAGGGACAGTGTACTGCATCAATGACATAGGTGGAAGGCGAAACAAGAGCGATGTGAAGGGAAGGTCATAGCAGCGCACAGATCACCGCCCGGCGCTCGCCCTCAGTTCGGGCGCAACGGGCTTCCCCTTCTCTGAACCCATGCTATGGTAACCCGCGCGTAGCGACAGCAATCTATGATTGTCCGTATCTTTTCTGACTACCTTTGTCCTTGGTGCTATGTAGCCGCGGCGCGGTTACACC
>JACQEL010000991.1 GCA_016200595.1 Deltaproteobacteria bacterium | reverse complement strand
GACCATGGGATGTTGTAAAGAATTCGGCGGGTCTCTATGCGTCCTGTGCCAAATGGCTCAGGCAAAGGGACGTCGCAATTTTGGGCAGCGATGCCGCAGGCGATGTGATGCCTTCAGGTGTCGAAGGCGTACTCCAACCGGTTCATCAATTGGTGCTGATCGCCATGGGTGTACCGATCTTGGATAATTGCGATTTGGAATCGCTCAGTGAAGCAACTAACAAGCTGCAGCGCTGGGAATTTCTGCTAACCACGGCGCCAATACCAGTTAGTGGGGGAACGGGTTCTCCCCTCAATCCAATAGCAACGTTTTGAAGAGGAATGGAGGATGCCTACGGTGGGTGTTAATGCTGCTTTGATCTTGATAGCGGCTGAGGCCGGTGTAGGATTTGGCCGATGCGGCTTCGGCCTCGGTGGGCGGCGGCCAGATAAGCCAGCCCAATCTAAACTCCATCGCACCAGTCCCTGCGGCACACCCCGCGTGATACAGGGCTCGCCGTAGCCGCGCCAACCTTTGCGCCGATTACTGGGAGAAGGTTCAAGCTTGCTGCCTGCCGCTTGACACCGAGCCGCGATCGGGCTTGGTCAAAACTTACGTTCATAAATTCCAGGCGGTGATGTAAAGACGCGGCTCCTCCACTTAAAGAAGGGGTTCGGGGCCCCGGCCAGTGTGCGGATTGTATGCTTGAAACGTGAACTCCCTCTCCTGCGGGTTCCTGAACGCAGTGACCATGGCCGATACTAGGGGCCATCTGTAAATGTCTGGCGTCGCATTCGGCGCGGGGTTACCAACCAGTGATCGTAGAGTCTGATAGAGGAGGCGTCTGGGCGACAGGAATTGGTCCAGGCTCACAGGCTCGAGGCCCTTGTTCTGTTTCGCTAGGAATGCAGATAGGGTGGTCTTGCCAACACCGGGATACCCGTCTAGCAGGCTGCTGAAAAAGTCTTTTTGGCTGCTCGAAACCATCTATGTCTCACGTTGATGCAGACCAAGAATCAACAACTTGCGACGGGCCGAGGTTCGGTTCGCGGCCCCGAAAATGGTTTTTCAGCAGCCTGCTAGTGCAATTACAACCTTGGACTGTTGATCAGCCCAAATGCGGATTGTACGGAGGAGATTGGTGAGGGTATCGGAATGCATGTAGCGTAGATGGTTAACTTCATATGGTGAGAGCGGGATGTAAGGAGCCCGCTGCCTCGTTTGAAGTCCTGGTCTGCCGGCATGCCGATTGAGCAGCCATGCTGCGTCCGCCTCTCGTTGCTGCGACACCCCTGTCACTGAGAGTGGGTGCTATGGCCGCGCAAGAGGGTATGGCGTGGTGGATTGACTGCTATTGGGGGAGACTCGTGGCAACACGCGGCGGAGCTATCGATAAGGTTAGAGCGACGGGATCCACCGTGGTTTCGGCATAGGCCTATTGTTCAGCTAGGCATTTGGCAGGGAGCGGCCTGCATTCGCGGTTTGGTGTGGAAAAACGCGGGCTCCGTGGGCCGTTGCTAAGCGATTCCGGGAGATCTGGAGTCGAGAACTTGGTGGGGTCATTTGCATTATAGCAGCCTTAGGAAACCTGCTCCAGGGTGAACAGCAAGGCGTTCGAGGCGGTTTCTTGCTACCTGCCATAGCACGCTATAAAGGGAGATTATCACACCGCAAAGGATGCGGGGTTTACACTCGGCGCGGTCTTGGTCCGCGATTCTGGCCATCGCCCCCGATTGAAAGCCTGCCGAATCTCCCCGCCTGTTTCAACCGGATCGACCATTTGGCAAGCATCCGAAACGCTTTCAAGCCCGAACAGTCCCCTGCGCCCCCGCGGACGGACGATTGTTGGACTGGTCCGCGCTTGCGCGAAAGCCAGATCGTTGAAACTTGAGGTTCTCAGCAGCTACAGAAACGTCTACAGGCACGAATTTTAGCCCGATACGAAACGCTGACAACTCCTTTGAAAATCTTGGTCGGGGCGAGAGGATTTGAACCTCCGACCCCCTGCGCCCAAGTCGGTTACCGGGCCTCTTCAGAACCAGCCTATTATCAAGCACTTGCGTTTCAAGCAGATGCGAGCATCCTATTGAACCCTATTGAACTGTGTTGAACCAAGGTGCTCTCAGCAGCTACAAAATCATCTACAGTCGGAGGTCATTTTGGGACTCCGTCGCAAGGACATACCCGATAGCACGGTACCCCCTCAACCGTTTGTCGTACATCCGGGCGAGCATCGGCACCTGAGCGTCGACGTAATCATAGACCCGCACGACTCTCTTGTCGTGATGGATTCGATGGAGCCGCCCCACGTACTGTTGAAGCGTGCCGCGCCACGAAATGGGCATTGTAAGAAATAGCGTGTCCAGTCGGGAGTCGTCGAATCCTTCGCTAATGTAGCTGCCGGTCGCGAGAATCACTCGCGGAACGCCATCCGGTATTTCGTTGAGCCTGTCGGCGACGGACTGACGTTTCTTTTGACCCATACCGCCCTTCAGGATCAGTACGTTCTCAATGCTCGATAAGCCAAGCGCCAACCGTTCGAGATGGTCGGTACGGTTGGTGAGAACCAAAGGAGTGAGGCCGCGGCACACGGCTTCGAGAATGTCTTTGATGATTTGCTGATTGCGGGCGGCGTCAACCACGAGGGCAGCGTAGATGTCGTGGATGGTCAAGTCGGTCGTTTCCGCCAGCATTCGGAAGTCCGTGGGCCTCGGCAGCAACAGATGTTGGAGCGGAGAGCGTTCAGCGGCTTTGCGCACACTCAAGGCGAAGCGAATCGGACCACACTGCATGAAGATGATCGGGTGATGGCCGTCCTTTCTGGTCGGCGTCGCGGTGAGGCCGACGACGTATCTGGCTTTGACCTGCCTCATGACCTGCTCGAAGGTGAATGCCGAGATGTGATGACATTCGTCCACGATGACCTGACCGTATTCAGCGACAAAGTCCTTCACTTCGCCCTTGCGCTGCAGGCTCTGGATGACAGCCACGTCGATGACACCGGTGCGGGCGAACTTGCCTCCTCCGATTTGGCCAATCGCCTTTTCGGGCATATGCAGAAACATCGCCAGTCGCTCGCGCCATTGGTCCAACAACTGCCGACGGTGTACCAGTAGGAGCGTGCTGACCTTCCGCTCCGCGATCAGTTTGGCTCCGACCACAGTCTTGCCGAAGGCCGTGGGTGCACAGAGGATGCCCTCTTCGTGCTGGAGGATCTGACGCGCCGAGTTGACCTGTTCGTCGCGGAGTTCCCCTCGGAACGTGACATCGATCGGCTTGCCCGTACACCGCTCGTCCCGCGTCGTCACGCGGATTCCATGCTCCTCCAGGAGCTCGCGCACTACCTGCAAACAGCCGCGCGGCAAGGCGACATGCCGGGAAAGATCCTCACCACAGAAGATCACTCTGGGCTTGTCCCAAGTCGAGAGGCGCATCGCCTGGGCCTTGTAAAACTCCGGGTTTTGGAATGCAGCGATGCGGATCATCCGGTTCATCATCGGCTCCGGAAGCCCGGCCTTAGGGACGTAGACGAGGTTGCTTTGAACTAGTTCGATATGCTCCGGGAACGGGCCCTGAATTGGCTTCCCGGCTCGCTTCCTAGATGGCGGGAGCGTCCAGGGTTCTTCGTCTGAATCTTCGTCGGGAACCGACATGTGGACTCCAACAATCTGCCCGTTCCGTGCCGCATCCTTGACGATCCATTCGACGTGGTCAGCCGCTACACGACGAATCGAGGCGAGAAACTGCCATTGCTCCGGATAAGGGCAAGAGTTGTCGTCAATAAAGACGCTGTTGCCGTTTTCGCGAGGGATCTTCTGGAGAGGAAGCGCGATGAGATTGCCGAAACCGCCCTTTGGCAGGGTGTCCTGATTCGGAAAGAAGCGGTCATAAGAGTCGAGCCCCAGTTGGTGCCGCCGTTCCATGGTCTGAGTCAGGATGGCGCATCCCATCTTGCGGGCAAGGACCGCAGGAATCGCCCGCTCGAAAAAGATCCAGACGTGACCGCCATTACCCGAGCGAGACCGCTCCAGGTAAGCGGGGACACCCGTCTTGCGGCACGTCACCAAGAAAGCCGTGGCGTCATCCTGCCAGGTCTTCTTGTCAAAGTCGGCAGCCAAGAGCCAACATGTCTCGTCGGTCAACAGCGGGTAAATACCGACCGTCTTCTTGCCGGCCAGATGCATCCAGAAGACCTGATCCGTGAGGGGCAACAACTTCCGAGTCCGCCGGTGAACCTTCTGGCGGTCCTTTGGTTTACTGGCCAGCAGTGCTTCCCAATCCTTCTTGCTGGCCGGCGCGTAACCAGAGCGGCCGTCCTCGCTTTCCCATCGCTCGGCGTAGACATCTTCCCTGCCCCTAAACAGTTCGCGGAACAGAGCGATTTTCGCCTCGGGAGACGGTGGTGCAGTAACGGTTCGAGCTTCGGAAACTTCCGATTGCCGAGGCGCAGCGGCTTCGCGCTTCGGCTCGGGCAACGGGATGGAATGCCGAACAATGACTTCTTTCAGGAGCGTGATCTCATCCCGTAGACGCTCGCACTCCGCCAACGCCGCTTGCAATTGCGTTTGCAGGTCTTGGTGGTCGTCCATCGTGAAAAGCTTGCCAGAACGCTACCCAACCGCCACGCGTCACGGTATCTCGGGGTTCACCACTGAGAACTGCTCAAGCACTGCGACTTCGCAAATGGCTTTGTCGGCAGCCACAAAGTAATCCAAAAGACCCTGCTCCCGAAGGTCGGCTGCGACAGCCAGATGCAAAGCATCCAGGGTCCGGACCCGATGGTCGAATCCATGTCGAGTTACAACCCGCTCTGCGGCGGCGTAATGGGACTCTGCCAACGTGAAGAGCTCGAAGTCGCCTGAAGCGACATCAGCTACCACCCTCTGCCGAAGTAGTTCGGCGTCTTCCTTCGTAAGCACGCCAGTTCGAACCTTGATGGCAAACACGGACTGGATCTCGACCAGAGTAAGCCGAGAAATGAGGATCTTTCTTTCCGGCTCGGAAAAGATCTGTAATACCTTGGGGGTTCCGAGTTCCGTATGGTAGAGCTTAGCGAGGGCGCTGGAGTCGAAGAAGTAGCCTGCCAAATTCAGCGATCCTCACGTTCGGCGATGAACTCTTCAGTCATCGAACCGGGAATCTTGGATAGCCGCTGCTGGACCTCTTCCAGGCTCGGTATCCGGGCCATCGCTACAACTTCCTTCCGGGCCCTTTCGATGTACTCCACGTCAAGCCGACTGCGGTCTGTTAGGACAGGGGTATCTGAGATGGTGATGGTTACCCGCTGGTGCTCCGTCAGTGACAGCGGCTCCATTGGACGCAGGGCACCATTTTCGTAGACGGCTTCGACTTGCCTTGTCATACTAAACTATTCTACGCTTGAAGTGCACCCAAGGGCTCGCGGTTCTTGGCGTCCCCGGTCAACTGTGCAATTTAGACAGGTGCGTGGCAGGGCGTGATTTTTGCACAAATCCTCTGGGACGAATCGATTGGGCTGTGGAAAATTCTCTTGATTTAGAAACGCACCTGAGGTTTGGACAGGTGCGCTGCCCGTAAATCATTGAAAACAAAGAACCGCTCCATTTTGCCCAAGGCAGTGGGTTTCTTGTCCGGCGTCAACTATTTCTGAACGGATGGCCTGCAGTAACCACTGATGGTTAACCCTTGTGGAAACGACCAGCTACAATTTTGACTACAGTGGATTCTCCGGGCATCCGAAGAATGCCCGTAATTCCTTGAAAACATTGGTGAGGCGGGCGGGATTCGAACCCGCGACCCACGGCTTAAAAGGCCGTTGCTCTACCTGCTGAGCTACCGCCCCGGGAAGTGATATGCACCTTCATTATACGGGAGGCGAATGCTGGAGGCGGTGTACCAGCCTAGTATTTCGGCACTCGCGGGTCGACCTTGTCGCTCCAGGCCAGGATGCCGCCGACCATGTTCTTCACCTTCTTGAAGCCGGCCTGGCGGAGGAAATCGACGGCCTTGGCGCTGCGCACGCCGCTGCGGCAGTGGGCGATAATCTCGTCGGCCGAGTTGAGCTCGTTGACCCGCCGGGGCAGATCGCCGAGCGGGAGCAGGTGGCTCCCCGGTATGGAGCAGATCTGGTACTCGTGCGGCTCGCGCACATCGAGGATGTAGATCGGCTCGCCGCGGTCGAGCTTCGCCTTCACCTCGACGGGGTCGATCTCCCACTCCTTGAGGCCGGGCTGCGGCGGGGGCTCATGCCGCGGGATGCCGCAGAATTCCTGGTAGTCGATCAGCTTGGTGACCGTGGGGTGATCGCCGCAAACCGGGCACTCGGGATTCTTGCGCAGTTTCAGCTCGCGGAAGCGCATGGCGAGCGCGTCGTAGAGCAGCAGGTGTCCCACCAGCGGCTCGCCCGTGCCCAAAATCAGCTTCACCGTTTCTGTCGCCTGGATCAGGCCAATCACGCCCGGCAGAATGCCCAGCACCCCGCCCTCGGCGCAACTCGGCACCAGGCCCGGAGGTGGCGGCTCCGGATAGAGGCATCGGTAGCACGGCCCGCCCTCGTAGGCGAACACCGTGGCCTGCCCTTCGAAGCGAAAGATCGAGCCGTATACGTTCGCCTTGTGCAGCAGCACGCACGCGTCGTTCACCAAGTATCGCGTGGGGAAATTATCCGTGCCGTCGACGATGAAGTCGTAATCCTTCAGAATGTCGAGCGCGTTCTCGCTCGAGAGCGCCGTATCGTGCTTATCGATGGTGACGTACGGATTGATCTCGCGCATGGTGTCCGCGGCCGAATCGAGCTTCTTGCGCCCGACGTCGCTAGTGCCATGGATTACCTGCCGCTGCAGGTTGGTGTAATCCACCACGTCGAAATCCACGATGCCGATGCGCCCGATTCCGGCCGCCGCCAGATACATGCCTAAGGGCGCGCCGAGGCCGCCCGCGCCGATCAGCAGCACTTTGGCGTTTTTCAACTTCAACTGCCCTTCCATGCCCACTTCGGGCATGATCAGGTGGCGGCTATAGCGCAGGATTTCTTCTTTCGAGAGCGTAGCCGGCTGGGGAGGCGCTTCCACGGCTGGTGCGCCGCCGGCGATGCTGGGCACGATGGAAATCGTATCGCCGTCGCTCACCGCCGTCGCGTCCTTTTGCAGATAGCGGATGTCTTCGTCGTTCAGATAGACATTCACGAAGCTGCGCAGTTTACCTTCATCGGTGTAGAGATGGCCGCGCAGATCGCCAAACTGGTCGGTCAGCGCACGAAGCACTTCGCCCACGGTAGCGCCGGCCAGTTCTACGGTGTCGTTCTTGCCTGCGTACTGGCGCAGGGGAGTTGGGATCAAGACTTTAGGCATTGGTGATTCCTTTGGCAATGGACAGGCATGAATGCCTGTCCTACGTATAGGTCAGTTCTTCCGGGTCCGCTTTGGTCTGCTCCGCGTTGGG
>JACQEL010000105.1 GCA_016200595.1 Deltaproteobacteria bacterium | reverse complement strand
CCAAGCCTTCCCGGCACTCCTCCGGGCGAAGAAGGTCGTGGTCCTCGGCGATCAGAAGCAGTTCTCGAACGTGAAGTCGGCGAACGCCAGCACCGCCCTCAACCAAGGTTATTTGACCGACATCGAGCAGTATTTCCGAGTGCACATTTCAAATGCCGCCGACAAGATCCAGCGGCTCAAGCAATTCGACGTGAAGAAGTCAGTGCTAGAGTTTTTCGACCTGATCGCCAACTACACGGACATGCTGCGCAAGCATTTTCGCGGTTACCAGGAGCTGATCAGCTTCTCGTCGAAAGAATTCTATGGCGGCCAGCTTCAGGCCATCAAGGTCCGGGGCAAGCCAATTGAGGAGGTGATAGAGTTCTCCTTCGTCAAGCCTTCGGAGAAGCCAGAACGATACAAGAACATCAATACACCCGAAGCCCAGCTTATCATCGAGCGACTGCGGGCAATGGTCGATGAAGACGAAGGCGTCACCATTGGTATCATCACTCCGTTCCGCGAGCAGCAGCAATATCTGACTAAGATGATCTTCGCCGATGCCTATGCCGACCGCTTCGAAAAGGAACTACGGCTTAAGATCATGACCTTCGACACCTGCCACGGCGAAGAACGAGATGTGATCTTCTACTCGATGGTGGCCACGCCGACTCATGATGTACTCAACTACGTCTTACCAGTTAACCTCGATAACGCTGAGGAGCGGGTCGGGGAAGCTCTGAAGTTCCAGCGCCTCAACGTGGGCTTCAGCCGCGCCAAGGAAAAGATCCACTTTGTCCTGTCCAAGCCGGTCGAGCAGTATCGCGGTTCCGTCGGCCGGGTTCTAATGCACTACAAGACGTTCCTTGAAGACCGGACAGTGCCGGAAGCCGAAGAGACCGACCCGAACTCGCCAATGGAGCGGAAGGTCCTGGACTGGATCACCAAGACACCCTTCTACCAGCGGAACGAAGATCGGCTGGAACTATTCGCTCAATTCCCGATCGGCAAGTACCTACGCGAACTCGATCTGACCTACCAGCACCCGGCTTACCGCTGTGACTTCCTGCTTCGCTTCCGGGGCGACGACCAGACCATCAACGTCATTCTCGAATACGACGGGTTCCAAGAGCACTTCACCAACCATAAGAAGATCCATGCTGGCAACTATGACGCCTATTACCGTCCGGAGGACATCGAGCGGCAGATGGTCCTTGAGTCGTACGGCTACAAGTTTCTGCGCATCAATCGGTTCAATTTAGGCAATGACCCCGTGGCGACTCTGTCGGATCGGTTATACGCCCTGATCGTCGCTGCAACGAAAGAGGGGGATGCTCAGGTGGTCACCAAGATTCGCGACGGTGCCAACGGCCTTAGCGACGGAACGGCTAAGCACTGCCGTAAGTGTGATCAGGTGAAGCTGAAGGAATCGTTCTTCGACCCCAAGCTGCGCGATGGTCAAGGAGGATACGGTCAGATCTGCATGGATTGCAAGACTAAAGGCACTCTGCAAACGGAGGCGGTACACCCAAAGAAACAGGTTCGTCAGCACTGGAGAAGGTGGTAACAAAGATTCACAGCACTCACAGACGCATGGCGGTAAATGCCGACAAAGTGCCTAAAAACCTGCTACAAGGAACACGATCTGCTTGCGGTTTGGAATGAACACGAACGGTCTCAGTTGGGGTCGCCCCCCTGAGTGGAGGCAATGCCCTGGCGGGGGCGTTTCTACCCTTCACCCATTCTCCCTCACCAGTTATGTTATGTGCGCTGTATGAAGTACTATCCCATTTTCCTTGACCTCCAGACTCGCCCCTGCCTGGTTATCGGTGGGGGCACGGTCGCCGAGCGTAAGGTGGGGTCGTTGCTCCAGGCCAACGCTCAGGTGACTGTTATCAGTCCAACATGTACTTCCCAGTTAGGGGCTTGGGCTGCGAATGGGATGATCACTCTCCACCAACGCCTATATTGTTCTGGCGATCTACAGGACTTTTCAGTGGTTTTTGCCGCAACCAACGACGAAATATTACACGAAAAGATCGCCTTTGAGGCAAAAAAAGCGGGAATTTTACTCAACGTGGTAGACCGTCCTGCGCTCTGTTCGTTTATCGTGCCAGCGATCGTCTCCCGAGGAGACCTCACTCTCGCCATCTCAACTGGAGGAACAAGTCCAGCCCTGGCTAAGAAGATCCGCCAGACTCTGGAACAGCACTTCGGTCCGGAATATGATCTAGCGCTACGGCTACTCGCTCGGGTGCGTGAGCGAGTGGCCAGGACTGGGCTTTCTGCCGAGGAACGGCAGCGTCTTTTCACCGCTCTCGCTGATTCTCCACTACTGGACTATCTACGTGAACGGCAGACCGATAAATTAAACGCTCTTCTGCGGGAAACACTCGGAGAAAGCTGTACCCTTGAAGATCTCGGATTTTCATTCTAAGCATCTTGACTAAGCGTTCTCATGGAAATTTTGCTGCTTAAAGCTGCTTTGCTCTTCTATCTGTTAAGCACGGTAGCTTTCATATCACAACTAACCTCCCGGGCCGTACCACGCCCGCTTGCACCGACTTTGCTCTTTGCCGCGTTTGTGGCTCACGCCGGGGCTATCGCCGCCCGGTCGTGGGCGGCTGGCTATATTGCGGTGATTGATTCTTATGAGGCATTATCTTTCTTTGCCTGTCTGATGACTGGGGTCTGTTTGCTCGCCCAGCTTCGTACCTCCGTCGCTATCCTCGGCGCGGTGGTAAGCCCATTAGGGTTTATCCTGACTCTGGGCGCCTTTGTCTTCTACACCAAGACCCGCGACTTACCTCCGGCTTTGCAGAGCGCTTGGCTGCCTGTCCACGTTATTTTGGCCTTTCTCGGGAATGCTATCTTCGGCGTAGCCTTCAGCGCTAGCCTCGTGTACCTGGTACAGGAGCGACAACTGAAGGGGAAAACAGGAAGTTCTTTCTTTCGTCGCCTGCCCTCGCTGGAGACTTTGGACAATCTCAATTACCGGATCCTCGCTTGGGGGTTTACGTTGCTGACATTAGGCATTCTCAGCGGCGCGGTCTGGGCCGAGTATGCCTGGGGGCATTTTTGGATTTGGGAGCCTCGGCCGGTACTGTCGCTGCTGACCTGGGTGCTCTACGCCCTCTTATTGCATTACCGGACGGCAGGTTGGCGTGGCCGTCGAGCCGCAGCACTGACGATCGTGTGCTTTGTGGTGCTGGTGGGGTCGTTTCTCAGCGTCAAACTGCTCTTTCCGGGCCGGCACGGAGGTGGATTTGGCTAGTCGAGCAACGAACCTCTTACTGGTCGGGCTGAACCATCACAGCGCACCGGTCGAAGTGCGTGAACGGCTGGCTTTCAGCAATGGGCTGCTGGAACCCACCTTGCGCCGCTTGGTCGATGCTGAGACCATCCACGAAGGCGCCATACTGTCCACCTGTAATCGGGTTGAGATCATCACCTGTGCAAATGACCTCGACGCAGCTGATGAAAAGATTAAAGCGCTTCTAGCAGAAGAGCAGCACGTCGCTCGCTCCCTCTTCGAGCAGCACCTCTACAAGCATATCGGTAAAGATGCGGTAAGCCACCTCTTTCGCGTGGCCGCCAGTCTGGACTCGATGGTTGTTGGGGAACCGCAAATTCTCGGACAAGTCAAAGATGCCTACGCTGCGTCCCAGGCATTAGGCACCGTCGGAATGGTCCTGCATCGCTGCTTTCACAAGTCATTCTCTGTGGCAAAACGGGTACGCAGTGAGACCCGGGTGGCCGCCAAGGCGGTGTCCATCAGCTCAGCCGCAGTAGATCTCGCACGCAGTATTTTCGATCATCTGGAAGACAAAACGGCTATGGTCATTGGTGCAGGCGAGATGGGAGAACAGACTGTACGCCACCTGCAGAGCAATGGTATAGGAACCGTACTCGTTACCAATCGCACATTTCACCGCGCTGTCGAACTTGCCCGCCAGTGCAACGGCACGGTGGTGCCATTCGAGCAGTGGCACAAGCATCTCCGTTTGGCCGATGTCGTAATTGGCTCGGCTGGAGGCGCAGATTATCTGCTCGTGCCAACTATGGTGGAAGAGGTGCTGCGTGAGCGCAAACGCCGACCGATGTTTTTTATTGACCTCGGCGTCCCACGGAACTTCGACCCCCGCCTCAATGATCTCGATAATGTCTTTTTGTATGACATTGATGATCTGGAAAAATTCATCGGAGATAATAAGGACGAGCGTGAACGCGAGGCGGTT
>JACQEL010000104.1 GCA_016200595.1 Deltaproteobacteria bacterium | reverse complement strand
GGCGAGAGCTGACCACTCAAAGAAATCCGTCTCATCGCCTAGAGTGCCTTCGCGAAATTTCTGCTGGAACTCATCAGTCTCCAAGCCGTATCGCTCTTCGAACGCGGCGAGTTTCTTACGTATCCGGCTTTGGCGCCTCTTGAGCTTTTCTAGCTCATAACTCACAAGCTTCGAGACCGTTACTTCTACCGCTTCGTCCTTTTCCTCATCTCGCTGGATCAACTGCTGTAGGAGCTGAAGTTGTTTTAGGGTGTGTGGCATTGTCGCCATGGAAAACTTCCTTTTCCCTGTGGGTAGTCAGCTGTCAGTCATCAGTGATCAATGGTGGGCGCTGTCCCAATGCCCGATACACTTCCAGAACCGGTTCGGCACCCAGAAAACTTCGGTGCAGGTGTGGTGTCCTGAGTTTCTCGGCGATTGCCTCGATCACTTTCACAGCCTGGGTGAACTGGGTCTCGGCCTCCTTGTCTTTGCCCATCCGAGCCAAGAACTTTCCGAGAGCGGCCTTTCCCATCCCTACCTCCCGCGGCGTCTGTAGGCTCTCGGCCAATTTGACCGACGCCTCCAACATCTGCGTTGCTTCCTCAAGCCGGCCACTCGCTGCCAAGACTTCTCCCTGCAGCCACTGAGCTCGTGCCACATGCTTGCGCGAGTCGGTTCGGGTTGCCATTTCCAGAGACTGGACGGCATAGGTCCAGGCCTCATCGCGTCGCCCTTCTACTAAAGCCAGCTCCCCACGGGCACGCAGGAGCGGGATATGCCAGCGCCAGCGCATCCAGGTGTCTGCCTCGAGGAGGGCCCAGGCGCGGCGGAAGCACTCCTCAGCAAGATCGCGCTCATCCTGGAGGAGGTAAGCAAGGCCAGCCTTCACCAAACAGTGACCACGTGGCTCCGGCCAGGGCCAGGTTTTTCTCGCCACCTCCTCTGCTTCCAAGTTGACCCGGACCGCTTCAGCAAGGTCAAAGAGTTCAAGATGGACTCCACCGATGCAGTTCGGGGCCCGGGCAATGTGGAACTTATCCCCAGCCGCGGACGCATATTCGCTGAGCTGCCGATACCAACGCAGCGCCTCTTCGTACTCTCCCTTGGCAAGATGGGCGTGACCTATAAAGAAGGCAGCCTGGCCAAACATGAACCCCATATGCAGGCGCTGAGCTAACTCTACTCCCTCCTGTAGATGGGTGAGGCTGCGGTCGAAGTCTCCGCGGAATTCGAGCGTTCTGCCGAGTTGAATCAAAGTCTGGGCCTGGAGTTTTGGGTCCTCAATTTCTCTGGCAAGCCGCAGCGACTCCTCAGCGTCGCGCGTAGTCTCGACGGTCGGCCCCCGTCCGGTCGTTACGGTATAGACCCGGTTGGCCAGACAAATGGCCTGGGAGACAGGATCGCCCAATTCTCGGGCGATAACCAACGCTTGCTCACCATACTCAGTGGCCGGCTCCTCACGGTGAGCACTGACGTATACCATACTCAACTCTACCAGGATCTCAATCTCGCCCTGTCGGTTCTTGACCTGCCGGACCAGCTCCAGTGCCCGTTGATACGCTGCCACCGCCTCTTCATACTCGGCGAGGACCATAAGGACAGCTCCGTGCTTCGCGTGCAGGCGCGCGACAATCTCAGGATCGGGCAGCGGAGAAACCTGCGTCGCCGCCAGTAGGGCACGCGCATAATGCTCTTTCGCTTCAGCGTTGGCAAAGGCATGCGCAGCCCGGTCACCAGCCACGACGCCGTACGCCATTGCTTTCTGCCACTCCTCTCCTCGAGCGAAATGATACGCCAGCTCTTCGTAGTGTTCCGCTAGGCGGTCAGGATAAAGCTCCTCAATCGCTTGTCCCACGGCCTTGTGGAGTTCCCTCCGCCGCTGCAAGAGCAAGCTGTTATAGGCCACATCCTGAATCACCGCATGCTTGAAAACATAGGCTGGCTCAGGCAGCAGCCCCTGTTCGTAGATGATCTCCAGGGTCTTCAGCTCGTGCAACAGCCCTTCGAGCTTGCCGGTCAATCCAGCGATCCGCTCCAGCAGCCGTTGGAGGAACTGTCTGCCGATGACCGAAGCCAGTTGCACGGTGCGTTTGCCGTCCTCTCCCAACCGATCGAGTCGGGCCATGATGATCCCCTGGATGGTATCTGGCACGTTCACCTCGGCAATGCCCTTCACCAAACGGTAGCCACCATCCTCGCGCCGCAGGACACCGAGGTCGAGCAGTGTCTTGGTTACCTCTTCTACGAAAAGAGGTACACCCTCGGCCTTTTCCATCAGTGCTGTCGTAAGTTCCTGCGGAAATTGGTCAGTACCCAACACCCGACTGGCCATCGTTCGGGCATCAGCTTCTGACAAGCTGTGGAGGTTCAGTGTCGTGAAGAAGCTGCGGCTACCAAAGGGGACATTATACCCAACGCGGTAGGTCAGGATGAGCAGCAGTGGCAGACCTGTCACTGAGTCCACAAAAGAACTCAAGTATTCTTCCGTGCTGCTGTCGATCCAGTGTAGGTCCTCGAAGACCAATACAAGGGGCCGCAACTTTGCCCCACGAAGGGAGAGGGCCCGTAGCGCGTCAAAGACCTGTTTACGTCGGGCAGAAGGGTCCATGGCGGTGACAGCCGAATCACCTGAGTCTACGGACAACAAATAGCGGATATACGGGATGTGGGCTTCAAGTCCGCCTAAACGGCGCATGCCGTGTTCGACCTTGGCAATAATTTCCGGCTCGCCATCAAACTCCTCAATGCGGAAATTCTCACGGAGCTGATCGATGAGAGGGAGGAAGGGAATGGAATGGCCGAAAGAGATACACCGCCCTTCCAGCCAGGTGACCTCCTCTCCAACTTGGGCCAACGCCCTGTGAAATTCAAGCAAGAGGCGAGATTTCCCGATCCCGGCCTCACCCGCCACAAAAACAACTTGGCCCTGCCCGCTTTTGACCTGGCGAAAGAGGTCGAGTAGGGTGCCCAGTTCGCGCTCCCGACCAACGAGGGAAGTGAGGCCACGCTCTACCGCCACATCCAGCCGGGCACGCCGACCCCGGGGTCGCAGCGCTTCAAAGGCCCGCACTGGATCATGTCCTTTCACCTGCAGCTCGCCTAAGTCCAGAGTCTCGAAGTAGCCCGCAATCAACTTGTGGGTGGCTTCGCTCACCACCACGCTATCCGGCCGAGCTAACTGCTGCATCCGCGCCGCCAGGTTAGTGGTGTCACCCACCGCGGTGTAGTCCATGCGCAGGTCATCACCGATCTTGCCGACCACTACCAGCCCGGTGTTCAAGCCGATGCGCATTTGCAGGCTGAAACCGCGCTGCGCCTGTAGTTCTTTACTGAAATCCCGTAGTTCCTGCTGAATCGCCAAGGCTGCATGTACGGCTCGGCGCGGTCCATCCTCGTGGGCGATGGGCGCGCCAAACAGCGCCATGACACCATCGCCCGTGTACTGGTTAATCGTCCCCTCGAAGCGATGCACTGCCGCCGTAATCAGCTCGAAGCAGCGGTCGAGGATCTGATGAACGTCTTCGGGATCGAGTTTCTCGGCCAGGGCGGTGAAACCGGCGGTATCAGCAAACAGGACGGTGACTTGGCGGCGCTCACCTTCCAAGGCTGAACGGGTGGTGAGTATCTTTTGCGCGAGGTGCTTGGGCGTATAGGAAACGAGGCGGACCTGGTAATCAGCCGCCACCGGCGCTGCCGCTGATGGCCCAGAGGCGGGCGCCGGTGCCGCGGCCTCGGGCTGCGCTAAGCGGTGACCGCATGCCCCACAGAACCGCGATCCAGGCCGAACAGTCGCTCCGCACTGAGGGCAGCAAACCTCCAGGGGAGTACCGCACTGTTCGCAGAAGCGGTTCTCAGCAGGGTTGTCGGCCTGACAGTTCGAGCATCGCATGCAGGGGTTGTAACATGGAGCGTGGGGAATCGGCAATCTGTCATTACTAGCGGTTTAGAGGAACTCTCCTTTCTTGCCATAGGCTATAAAGCGAGCGCAGCGCACGAACCATATGCCATACGCTCATAGCTGAAAGCTGACCGCTGATTGCTGACAGCTACCTTGTCTTTTCCGCCACAAAGGTCCAGTAGGTGGGAACGATATCGGCGTTCTCCTGCGTTACCGTGAACCCTGTATCTCCCAGCATTTGCAGAATCTCACTACGAGTGTTGACGATATTCCCCCACGTCACCTCGAACCATTGCTCGAGAATGCTCATAGTAAAACGCCGGTCGCGGAGGTCGGCGCCACTATCTGGGGAACAACGATCAACCAACAGGAGCACCCCGCCAGGTTTGAGACTGCGCTGGCAGTGGCGTAGCACTTCAAGTTTGGCACCATCCGGTAGTTCGTGAAACACCTGCACCATGGTGATCAGGTCAATTTCCTTATCAAAGGCAATGCGCTCACCGCCGATCGGCTCAACGTGTACCCGGTTTTGCACTCCCCGCTCCTGGATGAGACGACGAGAATACTCAATAAAGTAGGGCAACGGTTCGATGCCAACCACGCGACAGGTCGGAAATTCTTCAGCGAACCGCACGATCGTCATACCGCTGCCCGAGCCTACGTCCATCACCCTGCCCCCCGCTTGGAGACACGCTTCGATGCCAGGCACTTTACGCGCTGCGGCCACGATTTCCGGCGCTCGCAGCGCAGCGATGCGGCTTTGATGAAAGAAGAAGTCCGCATCATGCTCGTGGAACGTTTTTGTGGCTCCGGTGCGAAACGCCTCCGGATAGGCGGGAAAATCGCGTGAGAGGCTGGCAAGAACGTGGGAGGTGAGCAGTTCGGGCGACTCTTCTCCCAGTAGTTCAGCCATGAAAGGCGCAAAGACAAACCCCTTGTCATCCTCGTACCCCAACACGCCCACCGTGCACGCGGCCCGGCACCATACCTCCGTGCGCCAGGGATCAAGTTGCAAAGCCGCCGCAAGTGCTTGCGCCGAGGCTGCTCCACCGTGCCGTCCGAGTTCGGCAAAGTAACCAAGCCGCCCGCCGATGTCGATAATGTGGGTTGCGTGCAGACCCAACATCCAACTACGCAAGGTGCGCGTTTGACTTTCTTTGGTAAGTTGCTTCTCTGCCATAGTTCTCTTTTCCTGTTCCAATTTGGAGTGCGCAAGCCATGCTTGCGCTTTGGCAGTTCGAAGCCATGCTTCGGACTCATTGTTCGGCGAAGCATGGCTTCACCGGGGGAAAGCGGGAGCACGGCTCCCGCACTCCAAAGCTTCGCCTCCGATGCGGATCTACGACTATCGCTGCACTTGG
>JACQEL010000967.1 GCA_016200595.1 Deltaproteobacteria bacterium | reverse complement strand
GGGCCTCGACGACCACCATCCGGCGCAGCTCCCAGGGGTCCATTGGATACCAGTTCCCCCGGCCACCCCACGTGGATTCAGCCGCCTTAATCGGACTTGGCACCAGGACTACTTGCTCTCCGAGATACTTCCATTCATACAAGTGGATATAGCCGGCGAAACCTGAACGGTCCTCCATCAGCATCTCTCCACCTCCACCGGCTTGGTAGGGGTTGTCAACAACCTTCCGGGCACGCCGCGTCTTGACATCATAGACCCACAGATCATCACTACTGGTGTCTTTATCGTGACTGTAGGAGAGCGTCTGATTGCCTTCGGCATCAGAGGGAGCCAACGTCCGCATATACTGCTTGGAATAGATGCCGTCGTCTTCCCATTGCGCAAGGTTCGAGGTTGTCTGGGACCGATGCATGCCGTAGAAAGAGGCGGTGTAAAAGCGGTCGGCGCGCTCGACGCCGCCACTGCTGTTGCGCAGTTCATTGCTGGGCCAGTACTGCGTATTCTCTCCGCGGTCCCGATAGCGGTGGTTCCAGGCCGCTTTCTCGCCGGCTCGCGGGTCTTGGGCATCAATCAGCGGAAAGGGCACGCCAGCCACGTAGTTCTGCAGTTGCCCTTCGCCTAACTCGACGTGCGCAGAGTGTGTCAGGGTCGCCTGAATGTATTCCTGCCGCAAGGGCATGTCGGTGGTCTCTTGCACCGTGATGGTAAAATCTCCGGCTTGCAGGTACTTGAGAATCTCCGGTGGGAGCACCGTGCTGGCAACCTGAGAGTTCGTCTTATCAAGGGTCATCCCGGGCTTGATGCCTTCGACCTGGGGAAATCCCTGGCTGTAGGGATGAAACACCGCCAGCATTCGCTCCTGTTGGTCATCCGATTGTACTTGTCCCCATACAGGAAGGACCCAACTCAAGACGAGAAGACAAGTTGCTACAAGTTTATTACGCATGAACCCTCCTTCTTTCTCTCTTCACCATGGCAACCTTATTGATAATCCCCAGCCGGGTTGAAGCTGACCCCCTCGGCGAAAATACCCTTCCCAGGGACATAATTGACCTCTAGCCGAGTCCCAACCGGGTCTTCGAACAGCACCGAGTAATACCCCGGCGCCCACGCGCCTTCTTCAGGCGGGTGCACGACCTTCGCCTTCCGGTCTTGTAAGAAGACATAGACCTTATCGACGTCCTCTCGACTGCGAGCCCGGAAACACGCATGGTGCAGGCCCACACTGCCCTGCACAAAGCGGTCGGCGGCATAGCGCTCGTCACACCGTCCGACTCCGACGGCAGTGCGCCCCCCGACGTAATAGATGCTGTCCTGGCCACTGAAAGCACGTTTGAGGCCCAGAAAGGGCAGTAGGGCTTCATAGAACTCTTTACATTGATCCCACTCGCTCACCGCCAGAATGATATGCGCCATGCCGTTGATCTCGATCACGATTCCCTCCAGACAATATCTTGTTATCTCAGTCGGTCAAAGTTTTGTATCAGGGTTCCCTCATATGGAGAAGGGCTCGCAGCCCACGCGTCGTCCCCACTCCTTACTCAGCTAGTGGAATTCCCCACCAGCTCCACCACATCAAGCAGTTGCACAGTCTCCTCGTCACTTTTCGCTTTGAGACCGTCTCCAAGCATAATCATGCAAAACGGGCAGGACACGGCAATGGTGTCGGGTTGTGTTTCTAACGCCTGTGCGACGCGCAGATGGTTCACCCGCTTGTCGTGCGGCTCCTCCATCCACATCCAGCCTCCCCCACCTCCACAGCACATGCCGGTGTGTTTGTGGCGCTCCATCTCCTGTAGCTGAGTCCCAGGGATCTTCGTCAGGATCTCACGCGGAGTGTCATAAATATCGTTGTAGCGGCCATAGTAACAGGAGTCATGATAAGTGACCCGTTGTGGCGGCTGCGCCTGGAGGGTCAGCTTGCCTTCGCGCACTAAGCGCGAGAGCAGCTCGGCCGCGTGGATGACTTCATAGTGCCCGTCAAACTGTGGGAACTCGTTCTTGATCGTATTGAAGCAATGCGGACAGTTGACGATGATCTTCTTCACGGTGTACTGGGTGAAGACCCCGATGGCCGTTTGCGCCATACTCTGAAAGAGATACTCATTGCCCAGGCGCCGCGCGGTTTCGCCGTTGCAGGGCTCCTCTGGGCCGAGAATGGCAAAGCTCACCCCGGCCTTTTTTAACAGCTTGGCGAACGCAATAGTGGTCTTCTTATTACGTTCGTCGAACGACCCAGCGCAGCCGACAAAGTAAAGATACTCTGCGTCAGGGTGCTCAGCCACGAGGGGAATATCCAGTCCCTCCGCCCACTCGGCGCGCTTCTCGTAGCTCAACCCCCAGGGATTGCTCTGGGTCTCCATCGCCTTGAACGTCCGCGTCAACTCGGCGGGAAAACGCGCCTCCTCCTGTACCAGGTGGCGGCGCATATCGACAATCTTGTCCACGTATTCGATGAGTACGGGACACGCCTCCTCACAAGCCCGACAGGTCGTACAAGCCCACAGGACATCATCGTGGATGAGTGTCTCCCCGACAATGTTCTCTCCCACTTCTCCATCCGTTTTCCCTAACCTTTTGTTAATCATCTCCTGCTGGTGCTCATAGAGATAGTCTCGCAGGTTGAGTAAAAGCTGACGCGGAGCCAAGGGTTTCCCGCTCAGCGTAGCCGGACAGTGGGAAGAGCAACGGCCGCACTCGGTGCAACTGTACATGTCGAGGGTTTGTTTCCAGGTGAACTGATCGATGTGTGAGGTGCCGAACGTCTCAGTATTCTCCAGGTCCATCAGGCTCAATGCCCCGACAGGCTCCAGCTTACGGAAGAATACGTTGGGAATCGAGGTGAGAATATGAAAGTGCTTGGAGCGAGGCAGTAAGTTAAGAAATGCCAGCACGACCAGGTTGTGGACCCACCAGGCCACGTCGCTAATCCCTTTAGCCCAGGCCGCGCCGAGCGGGGTCAGGAGAGCACCGACCACGGCACTCGCGGGTTCCCACGGCCGTTCCGCCTCTAGTGAAGGGTTTCCGGCAAGGTACACCAGACGGCCGCCATCGTAGAGCAGCCCACCGCTCATGATGGTCAGGATGAAGAGCAGAATTACCACAGCCTCCCAATGGGACTGGCCGGCAAGACGCGTCTCGGCGGGGCGATAACCGAAAAGCCGAGGCGGATGAGAGACCAGCCAACGGTAGAGCGCTAACAAGATCGCGGCACTGACGATGACCTCCATGAGGTCCCGCAGGACAAGAAAAGGACCACCCAGGAGGTGAGGAGCAAAGCCGGGGACGTAGAAATGTTCAGAGAAGGCGCGCGCGAACATGGTGACAATCTGCAGGCCAAGAATGACAAAGCCCCAGAAGATGAAAAAATGCATCCAGCCAGCGGGTTGCTCGCCAGTGACAAATTTCTTCTGGCCAAAGGCGTAGACGAGGACCGCCTTGAGGCGCTCGGCAAGCTGATCAAAGCGGTCGATTGGCCGGGAGGCAAGCAAGAGCCGCACGCGGTCATATACCGTATGGACGAAGAGCCCCATAGCCACGAGTACGACCAGAGCGAACAGTAAAGAAGACATAACTCTGTTCCTTTCACTAGCAGCTCTCTTCCTTAGGGAAAGACGAGCGCACGAGAAGTTCTCGGCTTCAAGGTGAAGCTTGGAGAAGCACCCCTTTCCCATACCGTAAATGGGGAAAAAGATGCAAGAGAAGACGGGGGCAGACAGAGATTTGCGACAGAGACAGAGAAAGAAGAAGGCAGGGTGGTCTTTGTCTCTATCCCCTCCCCTCGCGCCGTGCTAGAGAACCACTGGAAAGCGAGAACGGCGCATGGCTACATCCCCAACCCGAGTCCGCTGGCTGATCGTGGCTCTCATCTTCTGCATGGGCGTGTTGATGTTCATCGATCGGGTGAACATCGCGATTGCCGCCAAATACATCATGCCTGAGTATGGGCTCAGTGAGGTGCAGATGGGCGGGATCTTTAGCGCCTTCGTCTTGGGGTACGCTATTCTGCAAATCCCAGGCGGATGGCTTGGAGATCGCTTCGGCCCCAGGAAGATCCTAGCGGGCGCGATCTTTTGGTGGTCGGCTTTCACTGCAGTTACCGCGCTGGCAGGAGACCTGTTTCTCACGAGCGTGATTGGCGTCGTCGGCTCGTTTATCGTCGTCCGGGTGCTGATCGGCATCGGCGAGGCCGGCGGACCGCCCAATTACAACCGGGTCGTGGCCAACTGGATCGCACCCGAAGAACGCGGACT
>JACQEL010000966.1 GCA_016200595.1 Deltaproteobacteria bacterium | reverse complement strand
TGCCGACCTGGACAGCCACGATTTGTGAGAACAGGGGGTCAGGGGTCAGGGGTCAGGGGTCAGGGGGAACTGGGCTTATCCCTCCGTTCCGCTGTTCTCTCTTCTATTTTTTACCGGCTCCCGACCCCCGACCCCCGATCCCTAGTCCTGGTTTTACTCTGCTCGAACTTTCGCTCGTCCTGTTCATTATCGGCCTGCTGGTAACGGTGATCGTGCCGCGGCTTGGCGACCTCGATGACACACGGCTCGAAGCGAGCGCTCGCCGCCTCGCGGCACTGGCGCGCTACCTCAACGGCGAGGCGGCCTTTAGGAGTCAACTCTACCGGCTGAATTATGATTTAGACAAACGTGCCTATTGGGTGTCGGTCCTTACTCCTCACCAGAATGCTCCGGAGTTTATTATTGATACCTCGCTCCTCGCCCGACCTGTGCAGTTGCCCCCGAGCATTACCTTTGTTGACATTCATGTCCCCAGTGCAGGGCACGTGAGCACTGGCCAGGTGTATACGCATTTCTATCCACAGGGCTATACCGATCCGACCACCATTCACCTACGCGATCAGCATTCAAGAGTCGTGACGGTGACGATTCCTCCGTTGCCGGCAGAGGTTGGGGTGTCCGAGGGATATGTGGATGGGTTTGTCAGCCGCTAAAGAACAAGCGATGGGTAACATACTCGTTTGGCAGGCTACGGCCTATAACTCCTGGGTGCTGGGGGCTAGGTGCTGGGGGCTGGGGAAAACAGAAGACAAGGATGTGGAGGTGAAAGGACAAACTTCTTTTCTTCTACCCCCTGGTCCCCAACACCCAGCCCCCAGCCCCGGCTTTACCCTCCTCGAAGTCCTGGTAGCGATGGCGGTTTTAGCGGTGGCGTTGGTGAGCCTGCTCGGCCTCTATAATCGCAGCCTGCTCCTCACTATCCGCGCTCAACGTCTCAGCACGGCGACGCTCCTGGTTCAGGAGATGCTCACCCGTACACAGTTGGAAGGAATGAACGCGCTGCGTGTGACTACGGGGGATTTTGCTGATCTCCATCCTGGCCAGTATCCAGAGTTTCGTTGGTACCGCACCGTCCGTCCGACTGCCCTTGCTGGACTGTGGGAACTCCGCGTGGGGGTGTCGTGGGGCGAACGTGAGGGTGAAACGTGCGAACTGACCCTCTTTACGCCGCTTACTTAGGACTGAGTGATGAGGACTGAGTAATGAGTTTAGGATACAAAAGGCGGAAAACGAAAAGTCACCGACAGGAGGCAAAGTCCAGAGTCCGTCCTCTGTATTCTGCATTCGACAATGCTGACTACCCAGTCCTCAGTCCTCAGTCCTCAGCACTAAGGGGATTGCAGGGGGAGAGGGGGTTTACGCTGCTCGAAGTCTTGGTCGCCAGCACCATTCTCAGTTTGGTTCTGGCCGCGCTTTATGGGGTCTTTTCTCGCACTTTGGCTAGTCAACGTCTGGCCGAGGGGCGGGCCGGCCGCTCTCGCTCGGCCCGTATTGTTTTGCTGCGCTTGAGGGAAGATTTGCAAGCCAGCTTGCCGTTGACGAAAGAGAACTCGCGTTTCGCCGGCGAAACGCGCCAAAGAGAGGCTTTCCCCACAGGAGTGCTCTCATTTGTCTCTCTCGCACAGACGCCGGTGAGTAGTACCAGCCACGAGGGCGATGTGAATGAAATTGGCTATGCTTTATTGCCTAACCCGACAGTTCCTGGCTCTTATTATCTCATGCGTCGGGTGAACCTCGATCCGGGAATCGCAGACCCGGCCGCTGATGAGGCCTTGAACACAGCAGAGTATCCCTTGCTGTCGCAAGTGCGTGGGTTACGCTTTCGCTTCTTTGACGGTCGCATCTGGCGTGAAGAGTGGGGACAAGACGACACCCGCAACAAGCTTCCTCGGGCGGTCGAAGCCACCCTGTACCTGCAGGATGCTCAAGCCGCAGTCGCGGAGTTCTCGACTGTCATCGATCTCCCGCTGGCAACCGCCGGACGCCTGGGGGTGCCATGAGACCTGAGTCCTCCCTGAAGTCGTTCAGCAGTCACAGAGCGTATGGGTTCCCTCTCCCCTCGTGGGAGAGGGACAAGATGAGGGGGCTTTCGGCTACAGCACGATCAAGCAGATCCTCGCTTCACCCCTCTCCCGCAGAGCGCGAGAGAGAGAAAAATAAGGAAGGACCTGGAACAGAACGCGGCGCAGCGCTGGTGACCGTCCTCTTAGCCGTAACCCTCCTCACAGTAGTGGTGGTCGAATTCACCTATTCGGCTCAAGTCGATCACCACCTCACCGACAATGCTTTCAAGGCACTCCAGGCTACTTACCTGGCGCGCTCGGGCGTCAACTTGGCTCTGCTCGTGCTGAAGAACGACACGAAAAAGTCCAGCATTGATTCTCTGGGAGATGATTGGGCTCGTGCTTTACCGCCGCTGCCCGCGGGTGAGGGAGCAGTCCTGGTGCGGGTGACTGACGAGCAGGGCAAACTCAACCTGAATGCTTTGCGGAATACCAGCGGCACGATCAACGGTCAGTGGCGCGAGGTCGCCGAGCGCTTGTTTGAACTGCAAGACCTTGAGCCTGGGCTCCTCGATCCCCTGTTAGACTGGCTCGATAGCGATGATTTTCCTGAGCCGCGGGGAGCCGAGAAGACCCACTATCTCAGCCTGACACCAGCCTATCTCCCCCGCAACAATCTTTTACTCTCCCTTGGTGAGCTAGGCCGGATTGAGGGGTTCACATCAACTGTCCGGGCACGTCTGAACCAAGTGGTGACAGTCCTGCCAAGCAGCAATACGAAGATTAACGTCAACACGGCTCCGCTTGCGGTGCTCGCCGCACTCTTTCCTTCAGTCGATCAGGCAGTCTTGGAGCAGTTTCTCAAGTCACGGGGAGAAGCCCCGGTCCACGGACCTACTGACTTGCGGGAGCGCTTGGGGTTTGATCCGCGCTCTGCCATTGAGGGGCTGACTCTGATTGACGTGCGCAGTGAGTTCTTCGCGATTCAGGCTTTCGCCACAGTGGCATCAGTCAGTCAAGGTCTCACCGTCATCGTCCAACGTCGGGCAGCGGCAGTGATCCCCATCTCCTGGCAACCGGCTCCGCTCCTGTCTATGAACGAGGGCGCGACCTGAGAGGCGGAACCGATGGCGCGACGGATTCTTGCCCTGGATCTGGGGTCCCATACGCTTAAGGCCGCATTGGTCGAGAGTACCGTCAAAGGGTGCCGGGTGCTCGGGCTCTTTCGCCAACCGCGTGATCCCCACCGTGCGCTCGCCGAGCAGGTAGGGGACTTGTGTAAAACTCACAATTTACGCGGGGATACTGTGCTTTCCTGCCTTCCGGGAGATGCGGTATCATATCGTGTCCTCACTTTGCCTTTCGCCCGTTCGCGTCAGCTTGCCCAGACCATACCGTTCGAACTGGAAAGTCACATTCCTTTTACTTTGGAGCACGTCTTAGTGGACTTCCAGACGATCGAGCGCACCGCAGCTGGAGTGACCGTGCTCGCCGTCGCGGTCCCGCGGCTCACGCTTGCCGCACATCTCGAGACCTTGGCAGGAGCCGGGCTTGAGCCTACGGCGGTTGGCCTGGTTCCACTTGCTTCCCTCTCACTGCTACGCCTGGCTGGTGAAGAAGCAGAAGGGACGGACGTCCTGCTGGATATTGGCGAAACGCGTACCTCTCTCGTGCTTTTGCGCGATGGCGTGCTCCGGGGTCTGCGCACGCTGAGCGTCGGCTTGAGCCGGGTCGGCGGATTTCCGACCTTCGTGCAGGAACTACGCTGGACGCTCCTCGCACTAGCAGAGGACGGCTCGCCGCTGCCAGCCCGTTTCTTTCTCTGTGGCGGCGGAGCCTGCATTCCCCAGTTGCGGCAAGAACTAGAACACGCCTTTGCGGTAGAAATCGTGCCTTTTCGGCAATTGTCTTTCCCGTCAGTGCCAGAGGAATATCGTGAAGAACAGGGAGTTTTTGCTGCCTGTCTGGGATTAGCCTTGTCGGAGGCGGTAGGACGGACGGAGCGCGGCATTAATCTGCGTCGGGGAGAATTCACCTATCAAGGCCAAAATGCGGCGCGGCGTCGTGCCGTGACTCGTTTGGGGCAGATCGCCGCAGGAGTCGCTCTTGTGGCTGGTCTTGCCACGGCCTTGGAGATACAACGTCTGAATACGCGCTACGAGGCGCTTCGTCAGGAAATTCGGCGTGTATTTACCACTACCCTGCCTGATCAGCAGACGATCGTCAGCGAGAAAGCCCAACTTCAAGATGCCGTCACGGCATTACAAAGCCGCCAACGACTCATGAGTGGCGCAGCGATCGCGCCGCTTGAGTTGTTGCGGCAATTAAGTAGCGGCTTGCCTGAGCAGGTTAGCCTCGATCTCGACGAGTGGACCGTGGATGAAGAGTCAGCACGGCTGCGCGGTACAACCACCTCGTTCGACGCAGCCGAAACGATTAAGACGTCGGTGGCTGGGATGGGCATGTTTCGCGAAGTGCAACTAAAAGATGTCAAAACGACAGCGGGCGGCAAGAAAGTCTCTTTTGCCCTGCACATGCTGTTTGCTCAAGAGCAGCGGTAAGGAGACAATGAGCAGTGAAGGTCTATTTCTCATGCCCAGGCGGAGCCTGGGTATGCCGTGTGGTGGTGGCTCAGCCACACCTGGGGGTGGCGTTCCCAGGCAGAGCCTGGGAACGAGGGCGGTGAATCAAGCTATCTTTCTCATGCCCAAGCTCTGCCTGGGCGTGCCGTGTGGGTGTGGCTCTGCCACACCTGGGGGTGGCGTTCCCAGGCAGAGCCTGGGAACGAGGGCATCAACTTTGGCGTTTGACGAAGTACTAAAAGGTTAGAGGAGAGCTGGTGAAACGATGATTGCTCTTTCCGCCTGGCGCAGTTGGCAAGCCGCCTGCTTGCAGTGGATCAGAAGAATATCCTGGGTGGACTTCCGTGCGCTGACCGTATTTTGGGCTCGCTTGGCGCCGCGA
>JACQEL010000965.1 GCA_016200595.1 Deltaproteobacteria bacterium | reverse complement strand
CTCGATACTCTTGACTCTGTTGCTCGAATAGCTCCCAGGAGGGCATACTCACCACACGTGCCTTGATGCCTTCGCCTCGGAGTTGCTCGTACGCCTGAATACACAGAGCGACTTCACTGCCGGTCGCCAACAAGAGGACCTCGGGTTGGCCATCCGAGGCATCGGCGAGGACGTAAGCTCCCTGAGCAACGCCGGATGCCGGGGCATATTTGCTACGATCTAGCGTCGGGAGGGCTTGGCGGCTGAGAACCAGAGTCGCCGGCTGATGATGCAGTTGCAGGATAATTCGCCAGGCTTCAGCCACTTCGTTGGCATCAGCCGGACGCAACGTAATTAACCCGGGGATAGCACGCAAGGAGGCGAGTTGCTCGATAGGTTGGTGGGTGGGGCCGTCTTCGCCGACGCCAATCGAGTCGTGGGTAAAAACGTTGATCACCGGAAGTTCCATGATAGCGCCAAGCCGGATCGACCCTCTGGCGTAGTCGCTAAAAATCAAGAATCCGGAACCGAAAGGCCGGACTTTCGACAGCGACAGACCATTGAGGGTTGCGCTCATCGCATGCTCGCGGATGCCGAAGTGCAAATTGCGGCCGCCATAGTTGTCGGCGGCAAAATCTCCCGCTCCCGCGAAGGTGAGACGGGTTTTCGTCGAGGGAGCCAAATCGGCCGCGCCGCCCAGCAACCACGGCACCTTCTGGGCGATGGCATTGAGCACTTTCCCGGAGGCGTCGCGCCCAGCCAGACCTTTAGGATCGGCCGGAAACGTGGGGAGATCTTTGTCCCAGTCCTCGGGAAGCTGGCGGTGCTGCATCCTATAGAGGTGATCGGCTAGCTCAGGATACTGCGCCTGGTACTGCGTGAACCGCTTCAGCCAAGCTGCGCGCAGCTCCTGTCCGCGTCGGCTGGTGCCTTGCTGAAAATGTTCTCGCACCTCTTCGGGCACCAGAAACTTGGCCTCCTCTGGCCAGCCATAATGACGCTTAGCCAGCTTGATTTCTTCTTCTCCTAACGGTTCGCCATGCCCGGCGCTGGTGTCTTGCTTGTTCGGCGCACCATAGGCAATGTGGCTATCGACAATAATTAACGTCGGCCGATCGGTGGTGTTTTTGTGGGTCTCAAGTGCACGGCCTAGCATCTCCAGATCGTTGGCGTCACCCACGCGGGTGACATTCCAGCCGTAGCCGATAAAGCGCGTCGCGACGTCATCGCTGAAGGCCCACGCCGTGTGTCCTTCGATGGTAATGTGATTGTTGTCATAGATCCAGCACAGATTGGCGAGCTTGAGATGGCCGGCCAGCGAGGCGGCCTCACCTGATATCCCTTCCATCATGTCCCCATCGCCACAGAGGGCGTAGACATGGTAATTGAACATTGCAAAATCTGGGCGGTTGAAATAGCTCGCCATCCAGCGTTCGGCGATGGCCATACCCACGCTGGTAGCCACCCCCTGACCAAGCGGACCGGTCGTTGTCTCAACCCCCGAAGTCCAGCGGTATTCAGGGTGGCCGGGACATTTACTGTCGAGTTGGCGAAAGCGTTTGATATCATCGAGTTTCACCGAGAGTTCACCGAGCGTCTCATATTTAGGGTTGACCGCCTTTACCCCGGTGAGATGGAGGATAGAGTAGAGCAGCATCGAGGCGTGGCCGATCGACAGCACGAAGCGGTCACGATTGGGCCAGATGGGATCGTTGGGGTCGAAACGCAGAAACCGCTGCCACACACAATACACCACCGGCGCCAAGGCCATGGGCGTGCCCGGGTGGCCAGAGTTGGCTTGCTGCACTGCGTCCATCGCCAGGGTGCGGATCGTATTGATACACAGTTCATCAATCGATTGTTTCATCATAGCGCTCGCCTCCTCTACGGCTTGATATAGCAGATGCTGCTATTGTTTGTTTGGTGTCATGAGTTTTTCGTTAATTTTTAGAGTAGGGGCGAAGCATTTGCATATCAGATTCCCCACGGCATTGGTCTACACGGGGCAAATGCTTCGCCCCTACCCACGCGGCTATGAACAGTGTCCCAATGTCGTACATTCCGATTTAGGCTACAGCCGTGGTAGATGCGTGAAACGCGCTGGTGGCTGGAAGCATCTGAGACCCTAAGGAGAGGTTGTATGCCACAAGGTCCTGCTGAAGCGACTGCTTCAGGTGTTGGTGCACGAAGCGAGAGAATTCCCCTGCGACGTATCGGCCTAGGGCTCGTGGCAGTTGTGGCGTTAATCATACTGGGCCGGCAGGTGGGCGCATATGTGCCCCAGTTTGTCGTATGGGTGAACAGCCTTGGGGTCTGGGGACCACTCGTCTTCATCATAGGGTACGCTGTAGCGACAGTCGCTTTTGTCCCAGGCTCGATTCTCACGCTGGCGGCTGGCGCAGTGTTCGGTCTGGGCAAGGGAGTCCTCTATGTCTTTATCGCCGCAGTCTTGGGCTCTGCCGCCGCCTTTCTGGTGTCCCGCCATCTTGCCCGGGCCGTGATTGAGCAACGACTCGCCGGCAACGCGCGCTTTGCCGTGATTGATCGCGCCGTAAGCGCGCAGGGACGGAAAATTGTGTTCTTGTTACGCCTCTCGCCAGTATTCCCTTTTAACTTGCTCAACTATGCGCTCGGTCTGACTAATGTACAGTTTATCGACTATGTTGTCGCCTCGGTTGGGATGCTGCCCGGCACTTTCCTCTACGTCTACTACGGCAAGTTGGTAGGCGACGTGGCCGCTCTTGCCGGTGGCGCAGCGGTGAAAAAGGATGCGACGTACTATGCCGTGCTGGTACTCGGTCTGGCAGCGACGGTCCTGGTAACCGCCCTGGTAACACGTATAGCACGGCGGGCGCTGCGGGATGTGACTGCTGAGTAGAGGCATAACGGGTCTAACTCCCTCATTCCACTTCCTCCTTTTAGCATGGGTAAGAGAGCGAACAGAATGAGGGGAGGTGCGGTTTGCATTTGCAGGAAGAGAGAAAGAAGGTAGGCCGGAATAAGCGGAGCGTTTCCGGCAGAGCCGAGCACGCCGGGAACGGCCTGCGGCCCCTTCGACTGGGCTCAGGACAGGCTTATCCCGGCCTACGACTGAGAAAACGGTGTGTCTCCTCACTCAAATGAAAACCGCTGTAATAAGGTAGAGAACAAGGAGAGTTTTATGAAACTCGCGGGAAAAATCGCGCTGGTGACTGGGAGCAGCTTGGGTATCGGTCGTGCCATCGCAGTTCGTTTCGCCCAAGAGGGGGCTGATGTGGTCATTAATTATAACCGCACCCCGAGTGGTGCACAGGAGGCACTAGACGAAGTCGAGGCGGCTGGCCGCCGTGGCCTGGTTGTTCAGGCCGATCTCTCTGTGACTGCCGAGGTCAAGAAACTTGTTGCCACCGCGGTCGAGCACTTCGGCCAGCTCGATATTCTGGTGAACAATGCCGGAATAGAAACTCATGCCCCGTTTTGGCAAGTGACCGAGGCAGACTATGACCGTGTCCTCAATGTCAACCTCAAAGGTGTCTTCTTCGCCACCCAGGCGATGGTCCAGCACCTGATGACCACCAAGCGTTCGGGCAAGGTCGTCAATATCAGTTCAGTTCACGAGGAGTTACCATTTCCCAACTTTGCCGCTTACTGCGCGAGCAAGGGTGGCCTCAAAATGCTGACTCGTAACCTCGCCGTAGAACTCGGTCAGTTCGGCATTACGATCAATTCGATCGCTCCAGGAGCGATTGAGACGCCGATCAACCGTAAACTCCTACGTGATCCGCAAAAACTTGGCGCTCTGCAGGCACAGATCCCGCTCGCACGGCTTGGGAGGCCGGAGGATGTAGCGGGTCTCGCGGTGTTCCTTGCCTCGTCCGATGCTGACTATGTGACCGGATCGACCTATTTCGTCGATGGCGGGCTGACGTGGCATTACAAAGAGCAATGAGAAAAGGTACAGACTCGGACACCTATGGGCATGGCACACCAAGATATGGATGGGACAAGCGAGCCTCCTGAAATCCAGATCTTGGTGTGTTTTTCCTACTCCGAAAACCTGTTGCGCCTGCAGATGATCAAACAGCGGCTTGGTCCGCTCATCATACGCGTGTGCCTCTATTATTTCTCTTGTTTCTCTTTCTTGAGCAGGTAGCGAAAGTCACAGTGGCTCGCACCTTGCATAATTGTTTGCGTGCGAGTGAACTGGACCTCAGCGCCAAAGCCTTCAGTCATAGGAAAGTCCCCGCTGCAGACGAGCAAAAATCCCAGCTCTGGCACTCCCAATTCTTTGTAGAATTGAGCGTAACGGCAGCCGGTAATGTTAAACTCGAGAGCCTCGGGCGTCTTTTTGATCATTTCATAGTCAATCGCATTCCCGGCAGAGAAAAAAGGCAGAAGAGCCGCGATTTTCTCGACGGGACTCTGCTCGCTCTGCGCGCGCCACCACTGCTGGCCCCACTCGCGCATCTGCTTCCCTAACGCTTTGCGCACGATAGCGTTTGCCCGCTCCTCGCCGAGTTCGGCCTGGAGTGTTTTCACCAGTGGTACGAGCGCTTGGGCTTGAATCTTAATTTGTTCAATAGGGGGAATGTCCATTCTCTGGCTCCTTCTTTTGATTTTTCGGCTGCCTGTCCTAGGAGCTGGCGGTCAGTGCTTGTAAGGCGGCAATGACAACTGTACGACGTGCTCCCTGCTCAGCCTCGGGGTCGAGCGCCGGATTACCAGTAGGATGGAGAACACTGAGACCTGTGACAATGCGTGGTGAGCCAATCGTGGTTGCTACCTGTGTCATGGAACAAATCTGGACGGTGGGAAGGCCTGCCCTTTCGATTTCCTTCGCCAGCGTTGCACCGCAACGCGTGCTGGTCCCTCAGGTGGAGGTGAGAATGACTGCCTGGACACCGGCTTGCTTGAGCTGCTGAGCAATGTCATGCCCTAAGCGGCGAGCGTTCGAGAGCGTCATGCCCAGACCTGCAGTCGAGTATACGGTCTCGAATAGCCGACCGATGACGCCCTCCTGTTCCAGTTGGCGGAGCGCGTCGAGTGGCACCAGGCGATTGGGGTCAGCATTGACAAACTGGGTGTCGTACCCTTTGTGGTAGACCTCGAAGGCCTCGGTTGCCAGGCGTGATTGGCCAGCGATAGAAACGGCGACCTTACGATCAGTGAACCCGGGCGGCATGCCTTCTGGATTCCCTTTGGTGATCAACCCGCCATCCGTGACTACTGCCACCAGCGCTTTTGACAAGTCGGGCGGCGGAAGCGCCGGCTCCACTTTGTCAAAGCTTGGGATGCTGATCTCGCTCTGATACGGTTTACCTGCCAGCTTGCAGAGCAGCATGTCTACGCCGCGTTGGGCCGCAGTCTGTGCGCGTGTGACTGGCCGTTTGCGGCCAGAGGCGAAGCAGCCCTCGACAGCCGGTCGTTCGATCTGCTCTCCGGCGGCCAAGCGCACAGCCAGTGCCGCCAGATGACGAAGCGCCTCGGCCATGAAGCGTGCTGAATTGCCCGTCCGCGCGATCAACACCCGGTCATGGAACTGCGCGACCCCGGGGTTTTCGTCGTACATGGCGGTGATTGCGGGAATTCCGAGTTCGGCTTGCACCGTGGCACACACCTGACCGCAGGCCTGACCGTAACGGCCGGCGTTGAAGGCCGGACCCGCTACCAGTACCTGTGGCGAATATTCTCGCACGAGCTGGACGATTTGTTGGGCGATTTCCTCAGGACGCTCGGCAAAGGTGTTGTCACCACAGATCACCGTCGCGACGATTTCGTAGTCATTGCCCCCAGTACGCAAGAGAGTTTGCAACAGTCGCCCTGGGCCCACTGCCCCCAGGCGCATCTGCGGGGGCGCACCGGCGTATTCCTCGCCACCGATTTGGCCAAAGAATTGATTGAGATAGTGCACGACTCTGACCGTGCTCATCGTCTCCCTCCTTTGCCCAGTCAATTGTCACAAACAACAGTTATTGTTACTCTTCAGTCCAACTCAGGGCAAGCGGGAAGACGAAATGCATCTCCAATATGATGTCGTATCAGTAAACCGTGTCGCTTTTGCCGAGGCCACGCGCCTGCAAGATGGGGTGCTGACTGTCAATCAGGAGGAGTTGTGTCGCCTGTTGGCTGCAGATACCCGCCTGCAGTCGGTCGAGGTACACTTGGCCAATCCTGGAGAAGAGTGCCGGATCGTCGATGTGTTCGATGTGATCGAGCCCAGATGCAAACTCGACGGCAGAGCAAACTTTCCCGGTGTAATTGAGCCGCTTACGCGCGTGGGAGATGGACACACCCGGGTGCTGCGGGGAGCCGCGGTGGTGGTACTGAACAGCCTTCCCGATTTCTCCAAGACAGTCATCGACATGTGCGGGGAAGCTGCAGAGTTTATCCCGTATGCGCGCACGGCGAACGTCTGCATCGCCGCGCGGCCAGCCGCCGGCGTTGAGCGGGCAGCCTACTATCGCGCCCTGAAAGAAGCGGCGGTCAAGGTCAGTACATTTCTCGCCGCGTCCGCGGCTGACACGCCAGTCCACACTACCGAGATCTATGACCTCGACCGACCGACTGCTGGGCCAACTTCTTCAGCTCATCTGCCACGTGTAGCCTACGTGTTTATGCTGGCTTCCCACCAGGTACCCACGGAACCCAACGAGCCTATACTTTACGGGGATAACGTTCGTCACCTGCTGCCGACCATCCTGCATCCGAACGAGGTGCTGGATGGAGCGGTGCTTGCTCCTTACTGGTACTTGGGGACGGAGACCTACTTCATCCAAAACCATCCGGTGATACTCGATTTATATCGCCGACATAGGGCTGACCTCGAGTTTGCCGGAGTTGTAGCCATCGTGGCGCATGTCACTGATAGCGAGCGTCGGCGGTCGGTAGTCATGGCCGCGAACCTGGTGAAGGAGACGCTGCGGGCTGATGGCGTGCTCTTGACCAAGATTGGCGGTGGGATTCCCGAGAGTGATCTCATGAGTATGGTGGATGCGTGTGAAGACCTGGGTATTCGCACGACAGTAATTGTCTGGACCCACCGCGGTGATGGACGCACGGATGGATCGTTGACCTTTATTTCACCCCGGGCAGATGCGTTGGTTAGTGTAGGTATGCATGAGGAGCCTATCGAGCTCCCGCCCATGAAACGCGTGATCGGAGGCGCCCTGGTTAGCCCTCCGGTCTCGGAACCGGAGGCTGAAGCCAGGCCCGCAGCCGGAGCCTTACGTCTGCGGCTTTCCTCTTTAGCCGGTGTGATCAACCAGCTTGGCGCTGGCAGATGCTCGCTCGAAGAATACTGAAGAGAGGTGGGCAGATATGAGAAGAGCGGTACTCGCGGGCGCTGCCGCGGTTCTGGTTCACACTCCAAGTCTGGTACGGTATGGGTCGAAACCGGCCCGGGAATTAGCAGTGCATCCTGGGCTGCTGGCCGACATACTTGGTAACCTGCGCGGCTTTGAGCAAGCAGTCAGCTATCGGCCGAACCAGGCATTTATCGGAGCGATCCATCCCCGGGCTATGGGGGAGCGTCCCTGGAGCACACACCCCTTGGCAGGTGCGTGCCGTTTTGGTCCTTTGGGTGAGGTAATGCCAGAGGAAGAATTTCTGGGGCTGTTGGCCTTAGCCGATGAATTCGGTTTGGTCCGGCTCTCGCCTGATATGGCTGAATCCGCGGCCAAAACTTTTGCCGATCATCCACTCGCCCGCTATTTTCAGCTTGAACGTTTGCAGTCCGCAGTCGGGAATCCTCAGAGCGAGGTCACTAACGGTGCACTTCCTCTGCACGTGAACGGTGACGACCTCGCTGCTTCGATCCTCCCCGGGCACCCTGAGGATGAATCCCTCCTCCCCGCGGTCTTGCTTGAGAACTTTGCCTGTAAGGCATCCGGCGCGCTGGCGCTCGCGCACCTGCTGAAACGCCACGAGGTGGACGCAGCCTCTATCGACTATGTCATCGGCTGCTCCGAAGAGGCGGTGGGCGACCGCTACCAGCGGGGGGGTGGTAACATGGGCAAAGCCATCGCCTCGATGCTCGACTGTACCGAGGCGTCTGGCGCTGACGTAAAGAACTTCTGTGCCGCGCCCATTCCGGCCATAGTCATTGCCGCCAGCTTGGTCTCAGCCGGTGTCTTTAACAAAGTCGCCGTAGTTGGCGGTGGTTCTTTGGCAAAGCTGGGCATGAAGTTTCAGGGCCACCTCAAACTTAGCCTGCCAATCCTGGAGGATACCCTCGGTGGCATCGCCGTGCTGGTTACGACTGATGACGGATACTCACCGGTCATTCGCTTGGATGCCGTGGGGCGACATCGGGTGCGTTCCGGCTCGTCGGCGCAGGCCATCATGGAAGCGTTGGTCTGTGAGCCATTGGATACTATCGGTTTGCGACTCACTGATGTGGACGAGTATGCGACGGAAATGCACAACCCGGAGGTGACCGAGCCGCAAGGCAGTGGCAACGTCCCGGAGCGAAATTATCGATTGATCGCCGCCCTGGCGGTGCGTCACGGTCTGTTTGGCCGAGAGGGGGTTGAGGCTTTCTTGCGTGAGCGGGGGATGCCAGGGTTTGCGCCTACCCAGGGACACATCGCTTCAGCGTTCTGCTATGCTGGCCACGCCTACGAAGGGCTGACAACTGGAAATGCACAACGCGTGATGCTGCTGGCAAAAGGGTCACTCTTTCTCGGGTATATGTGTCAGCAATCGGATGGCATGTCGGTATTGCTGGAGCGGAATCAATAAGCGGTCAGCTATTCGCATATGGCAGATGGCTCGCTCACTGCGTTCGCTTTATCGCATATGGCAAGAAGAGAGAAGATCTACAATTAGCCATAAGCTCTTGGAAGCTGATGGCTGAATGCTGATCGCTTCTTTTTGAAAGGAGTCTCAGGTGTTCAACGGTAAGAAAGTCATCGCCATCGGAGAGCGGGACGGGATTGCGAGTCCGGCTATTGCCGCGTGCGTGCGCGCCGCCGGCGCTGAGGTCATTCTATCCGCCACCGAGTGTTTTGTGTGAACGGCGGCTGGTGCCATGGATCTGCGCACTCAGGAAGCAATTCTGCGGGCGGTCGAGCAGCACGGGAAGGAGAACCTCATTGTGCTGTTGGGATCTCCTAACCCCGAGTCTGCCGAGATTGCGGCCGCAACGGTCGTAAATGGGGATCCGACCTATGCAGGTCCATTGGCCGAGGTCCAGTTGGGCCTCTCCGTATTCCATATTTTAGAGGACCAAGTCCGCGATGCCCTTGACCCACGGCTCTACGAAGAGCAGGTCGGCATTATGGAGACGGTGCTCGACAAAGCGGGAATCGTTCTGGCACTTCAGTGTGTTCGCGCACAATCGCAATAAGGAGACACTTCCTTACACCATCGCCGCACCGAACTGCATCGCCAAGGCCATATCGCCGGTGACCTTGATGATGCCACCCATGAAGGCCATCTGTGGGTTGATCTCACCACGCGCCATTTTCTGGGCATCTTCCGCTTTCATTGATAGTACGGTTTGGGCCGCAGCCGGCCGCTCACCGTCGCCCAGCTGAATACAAAAGCTCTGTTCGCCGCCGTCAGGCAAGTGGGTGAAAGTGAACTGGACCAATCCTTTCAGCAGTTTCAACCGCTCAATACGCGATTTGGTCAATTCGCCTTGAGTGCCGCGAGCGCTGGGACCGAAGAGTCCAGCTTCAGTCGCCATCGAGGCCGCCCAAGCAAAGTAGGCGCGCGGTTGGTAGACGGTCATCACCGGCGAGAACGCTGGCTCGGCTGTCACAGACATCTCCCCTTTGTTCACGTTCAGATACCAAGTCCCGCCATTTTCTCCTTCGATAATTACCCGCACGGTCGCCTGAGCAGCAATGCGCTCTTGTATTTGCTGTTCCAGGTTTAAGATCTGGCGGCGCAAGTCGTCGATGCGACGGCTGAATTGGGGAGCAACTTTGTCTTTGAAGAAGGCTTCAGGGGTGATTTGTGGTTGAATAGGGGGAGAGGAAGAGGGGTCGTTTGCTGCCATGCCGGTACTCCTGGTGCGTTACTTGCGCTCTGCGGATCAGATGCCGGGTTTTTCCGCCGCTGCGATCGTCAGGTTGAGATGATACTCGATGCTATCTTTTAGTAGGCCCCTAATATAGCAGCCTCGTTCAGCGCGTTCGACGACGACCCGCACCTTTTCCTCGGGCGCATTACTGTGGATAGTCAGGTCTACCTCCACAGTTTTGACGAAGCCTTTTTCGTTGGCTTTGGCTGAGGCTGAGGCGCTGGTGATCGGCACTTGCCGCGCCCGCGCGGTGATCTGCAGGGAAATCAACAGACAGCCACACAGCGCGCCTAAGAACGAGGTGACGGGATCAGGTGCAGTCCCGCGACCGCCCATTGCCTCCGGTTCATCTAAGGTCCAACTCAATTGGTCAGCCTGCACGCGCACTGCGAAAGAATCGCGCGTGGTGGTTGCGATTGGATGGCGAAAACCACCAGTAAACTGTGGGGTTTCTCTTGTGCTCATTTTGCCTATCTCGGGATCGCTGAGAGTGGGACCTGCAACCGCGCAACCTCACTCAGCATCCTTAGTAGCATTTTACAATTCTTCCGTATCAAATCTTTTCTGTCGATGCCCTACGGCTTCAGCCATCCCAATATTTCCAGCGCCGGCCGAGAGGGGCGGTAGTTGTTCCTCTCGGCAGCCATCAGCCGCAGGAGCACGGCGAGCACGTGGGCCGGGAGGTGTTCCAGATCCCCGTGCGCATAGAGCGCGCGGAGAGTGAGGAGAAAGGAGCGGAGGTCACTCGCCGTCAAGTCTTCCCTAGTCGTCTGCTGCCATACGCCAAATTACGTATTGACGCTGAAAAAGGCTAGGGGTTATATAGGATAAACACACCAAGCTGTAGGTTTTCGGGGGCCACGGGGAGCTTGCTCCCCGTGGGGTTCGGTTGTCCTGGCGGACTAGCCGCCAGGGGCACACAAACGGGGAGTGCAATTCTTGACCCCACATTTTGCTCTGGCTTTTCTCTAGGTATCCGCCCCATGCGTCGGCGCGCAAAGACCCACATGCCAAACCGCTCCCGACTCACATCCATCTTGTTCCTGGCTTTAGTGGTGTGCCTGTTGCTCCCGAGTCATGCGTTGCAGGGGGTTGCCGAAGTAGTCTGGGTCAATAATACCGACCCCACCTGTCAGGGGTAGGCTCCCTGTTACTCCACCATCCAGGCGGCCCTCACCGCCGCCGGGGCGGGCGATAGCGTCTACATCCAGGCCGGCACCTACCCGGAAAGCCTGCGGATCACCAATAAAAACGCCGCGGCTGACGCCACGGAAACGGATCGGATTCTCATTGCTGCCGATCCCGCTGCCCCGCTGGGCAGTGTCATCCTGGGCGCCCCCGACCAGGCCTGCACCCAGGGGGTGCTCCTGCGGATTCAGTCCTCACGCTTTATTACGATCCGGGGCTTGACCCTCATCGGCGGGCGCCGAGCCGCGGTCGTGCTCAAGAGCGAGCAAAAGCGCCAGAATGAAGCCATTCACCTGGAACGCAACCGGCTGTTGACTTCGCAGGTGGGCAAGTGTGTGGGGGGGATTATCGTCGGGCAGGGGAACCTCAACACGCTGATCGCGCACAACCTGATCTATGGCAATGGGCGGGAGGGGATTACCTTCACCAAGCCCCAGGGCGGGCCGCACTATGTCCTGCACAACACGATTCATGACAATGGGCGCAGCGGGATCAGGGTCAACGCTAAGGTCCGGGTGGTGGTGGTCAACAACATCATTAGCCACAACGGGACGGACCCGCGCCCGCACAAGAAGGGCAGCTTTGGGGTGCGGTGGTGGAAAACCCCGAGAGGAGCGCCGGAGACGATCGAGATGGTGAACAATCTCGTATGCGGCAACGCGGCCGGAGAGATCGGGCAGGGGCTACTCGATGGGGGAGATAGGGGCAATCTGACGCCGAGGGGCACGGAGGGGCCCGGGGTGAGCGCGAGCCCAGGGTGTGAGCAGGTGGCGACCCTCTTTGCCAATGTGAATGGTCGTGACGGGCTGCCTGCTACTCTTGATGATGACTTTACGCTGGCGGGCGCTTCGCCGGCGCTGGATGGGGGGGCAGACCCGCGCACGCTGGGCTTGAGTGGGGCGAGCGAGACGGTGGTCGCCGACTTCACGGGCGAGCGGAAACGGCCGCGGGGGCAGGGGTTTGACATCGGTGCACTGGAACACGAAGGCCGGTGTGAGGTGGGGAGCACGGAGGCGTGTTACACGGGCCCGGTCAGCACCCAAGGGGTGGGGCGGTGTCAGGCGGGGACGCGGGCTTGCAGTGCCGAGGGGGTCTTCGGCGAGTGCCAGGGACAAGTGCTGCCGCAGGGCGAGGTGTGTAACGGGGCCGATGACGACTGTGACGGACAGACGGACGAGGGGTTGGGGCAGAGCAGTTGCGGGGTGGGGGCCTGTCGGCGCACGGTGAACAGATGTGCGGGCGGGAGCCCGCAGGTGTGCACGCCCGGGCCAGCGGTGGCAGAGATCTGCAATAATCAGCGCGATGACGACTGTGACGGACAGACAGATGAAGTTGACGCCTGCCCAGTAAATCACCCTCCTTCAATCACGTCCGTGCCGGTGGTCACGGCCGCTGAAGCGCAAGTCTACAGTTACGATGTGGAGGCGAGCGATCCGGATGCCGGCGACACTTTGACCTTCTCGCTCACGGTCGCGCCCTTCGGCATGAGCATCAATCCGGCCACGGGGGTGATGCAGTGGACGCCAGTGGTCGAGCAAGCGGGGGAGCAGGCGGTGACGGTGCAGGTCCGAGATACTGGCGGGTTGTTCAGCCGGCAGAGTTTCACGGTAGGTGTGGCCGAGGCCAACCGGGAGCCGACGGCGGTAGATGACCGCTACGAGGCCGAAGTCGGGCAGACACTGACAGTGCCTGTGCGTGGCATTCTGACCAATGACACCGATCCCAACCAACACGATACGTTGACCGCCACCCTGGTTAGCGGGCCGACCAACGGCACCCTCAATCTCAATACCGATGGCTCGTTTACCTACACGCCGGTCGTGCCGCCGCCTACGGTTGCAGGGCTTGATCCGGTACTCAAATGGAAATGGACCGGCAGTACTGTCGCGCCGACCTTCGCCCAGGTGATCGTCACCCCGATCGTGGCCAACCTGACTGATGACAACAGCGATGGCAGGATCGACCAGCACGACATCCCGGATATCGTGTTCACGAGCACGGACAATATCGGCAGCAATCCGTGCAGTGATGGCATATTGCGGGCCATCAGCGGTGCCGATGGCAGCGTGGTTTTTGATGTCACTGCCTTAACGTTGAGAACCGCTGCGTGTGCGGCGGTGGCCGTCGGGGACCTCGACGGCGATCACATACCCGAGATCGTGGCCGTCCAAGCTGGGCAGAATCGGCTCGTCATCCTTAATCACGATGGCACGTTGAAGAACTTTTCCGAGAGCCCGCCGGCAGGCCGCCTGGGCAGTATTTTCCTCGCCGCTCCGTCGATCGCCGACCTCAATCACGACGGCGCGCCCGAGATCATTGCTGGGGCAACGGTGTTCGATAAGAACGGGCACATCCTTTTTTCTAACGCGGATGGGGGGCAAACAGGTTTTGGCTCCCTCTCGACGGCAGCCGATCTCGACCTGGATGGGAACCTGGAAATCGTGTCCGGGTTCCAGGCGTACCGCGCCGATGGCAGCGTGTTCTACACTAACCGCGCCGCCGGCGGTTATCCGGCGATTGGGAACTTCGACGACGACCCGTTCCCGGAGATCGTGGTCGTGAGTGCCGGCAACGTCTTTCTCCTCGAACACGACGGCACGCTGAAGTGGGGGCCGGTCGCGATTCCCGGCGGCGGTACGGGCGGTCCGCCGACGGTGGCGGACTTCGACGGCGACGGACAGCCGGAGATCGGGGTGGCGGGCGCGGCACGCTACGCCGTCTTCGAGACTGACGGCACCCTCAAGTGGCAAGCCACCACGCAAGATTTCAGTTCCCAGATCACCGGCTCCTCGGTGTTTGATTTTGACGATGATGGCAATGCCGAAGTGGTCTATAACGATGAACTGAAGTTGCGCATCTTCGAGGGGAAGACCGGTGCGGTGCTGTTCGAGACGCTCAACCCCACCGGCACGATCACCGAGAATCCGGTCATTGCCGATGTGGACAACGACGGCCATGCCGACATTGTGGTGGTGCGCAACGATATCGGGGGGTTTGCCACCGTCTCTGGGCTGGCGGACAAGCAAGGGATCTTCGTCTTCACCGGCCGGGCGAACAACTGGGTGCGCACGCGCCGCATCTGGAACCAGCACGCCTATCACATCACTAACGTCACCGAGGATGCGCGCATCCCCGCCCACGAGCGGCCGAACTGGCTCACCTCGGGGCTCAACAACTTCCGCACCAACGCCTTCGCGCCGGGCGACGACCAGGCGGACAAATTTGTCTACAAAGCGACTGATGGGAGCCTCGATTCCAATGAAGCCACCGTTTTCATCACGGTCCATCCGCCGAACAATCCGCCGGAGATTACCTCAACTCCGCTGACCACGGCGACGGTGGGGTTGCCCTATCGCCACGCCGTACGGGCGATCGATCCCGACCTGGGGGATGAGCTGATTTTTGCGCTGATCGCCGCGCCCGCCGGGATGACGATTGACCCGGCCACCGGCTTACTGCAGTGGACGCCGGCGAGTGGGCAACTCGGCGGCAACAGTGTCACCGTGCGTGTGCACGACCGGGGGGGCCTAAGCGATTTCCAACTCTTCACCGTTCAAGTCTCCGCGCCAGTGATCGTGCCTAATGTGGTTGGCCAGGCGCAAGCCACCGCAGGGTCAACGATCGGCACGGCGGGGTTAGTGGTCGGTGTGACCTCGGCTGCCAACAGCACCACGGTGCCTGCTGGGCAGGTCATCAGCCAGAATCCGGCCGCGGGCACCTCTGTTGCACTGGGCAGCGCGGTCAATCTGGTCGTCTCCCAAGGTCCGCCGCCGCCCGGGGTGACACTCGCGTCCATCACCGTCAGTCCGACGACTCCGTTGATTCTCACGGCGGGAACGCAAGCGTTCACCGCGGTTGGAACTTTCGGTGATGGCTCGACACAGAATCTCACCGATCAAGTGACCTGGGAGAGCACCAGCACGGGGGTAGCGACGATTGCCAGCACAGGCGTGGCCACCGGGGTGGCGCAGGGCACGACGACAATTCGCGCCAGCCAGGACGGCATCAGCGGCTCCACCACGCTCACCGTCCGCACCCGCCTCGCCGATTTCACCCCTCCAACCTCGACGATTACCTCACCCGCGTCGAACAGCACCATCACGGCACCGACCGACATTATCGGCACGGCTACCGACGCCAACTTTGTGGCGTACAAACTAGAAATCGCGCCGGCGGGAGAGACGACATTTACCCTCCTAGCTAGTGGGACGACAGCGAGCAACGGCGGGGTGCTAGGAACAATAGATCCGACCGCCTTACTCAACGACCTCTACACTGTGCGGCTGACGGTATTCGATCAAGGCGGTAACGCCACCACTTCGGAAGTGACCGTTCAAGTGGACACTGGCATGAAGGTGGGGAACTTCAGTCTGACCTTCACTGATCTCAGCGTTCCGCTCTCCGGTCTGCCCATTACAGTCAACCGCACCTATGACAGTCGTGACAAGCGTAAAGGTGACTTTGGCATCGGCTGGCGGCTCGATGTACAGACCCTGCGGGTGCGAGCCAATCGTGTGCAAGGCACGGGCTGGCAGGTCAACAAATCCGGGTTGAACTTTGTGCTCGTGCCTGCCGACCAACACAAGATCAGTCTCACCCTGCCAAGCGGACGAGTGGAAGAGTTCGACCTGCTCATCACCCCGACCTCTTCATTCCTGCTGCCGCTGCAGGCGGTAACGGCGAGTTATGCGCCACGGCCAGGAACACTAGGCACGCTTGAAGTGCTGGACAATCCCAATCTGGTTATTCTCGATTCTCAACCGGGAGAGGTGTTCTTACTCG
>JACQEL010000964.1 GCA_016200595.1 Deltaproteobacteria bacterium | reverse complement strand
GCCAGTGCCTGCGGCAAGCTGGCCTCATCCAGCGGGGAAACACTCTGGAGCAAGTCATAGGAAAATTCTCGTCCGAGGGTGGCCCCGAGTTGGGCCACTGCCTTGGCTGGCCCCAGCCGATCCAGTCGAGTCATGAGCGAATCATGCAAGGTGGCGGGAATGTCCAGCGGTAGGGGCACATGGCCAGTGGAAAAGCCAGGCCGAAGCCGTGTCCCTACGTCGAACTGCGACTCCAGAACTGTTTTCGTCAACTCTTCCACAAACAGCGGCACGCCATCGGTCTTGGCCACGATCTGGCGCACGACCTCTGCCGGCAAGGATTTGCCACTCGTCAGTTCTGCCACCATCGCCTCAACCTGCGTGCGGCCTAAGCGATGGAGAGTGAGCGGAGTCAAATGCGAACGGGCCCCCCAAGGCGGGCTAAACTCCGGCCGAAAGGTCAGCAGCGTAAGAATCTGCGCCGTGGGTGTCTGGTCGAGGAGCAAACCGTGTAACTCCAGGGTGGAAGGATCAGCCCAGTGCAGGTCTTCCCACGCGGCCAGCACCGGTTTGCGCTCAGCCTCGGCTAGCAGCCAGGCGATCAAAGCCTCCTGGGTTTTCTGTTTCTGTTTGGCCGGACTCAGGGTCAGCGGTGGGTACTTCTCAGGATGCGGCAGCGACAGTAGCGCGGCAAAGAGGGGCACCACCTCCGGCACGGGCAGGCCATACGCCTGCAGCGCCTGCTCAAGCTTGTCGAGCTTCTCTGCCGGGGAATCTTCCCGGCGCAACTGTAACAACCGCTGCAGGTGATCGATCACTGGATAGAAGGCGGTATTCTGATAATAGGGCGAGCAGCGAAACTCGATGCGGGTGTACCCATCCCGTGCCACCAGCTCTTTCAACTCCTGCACGAGGCGCGATTTGCCGATCCCTGCCTCGCCGCTGAGCAGCACTACCTGGCCTTCCCCGTCTTTCACCCGCTCCCAGCGTTCCAACAGCAGTCCGACCTCTTGTTCCCGGCCCACCAGCGGCGTCAGCCCGGTAGCGGCCACCACCTCAGAGCGGCTCTGCGCGCCACTCTCCCTTAGAACTTGGTAGACAGGGACAGGGGTGGTAATCCCCTTGAGCACGTGGAGGCCGAGATCCTGGCACTTGAAGTATCCCTGGATGAGCCGGTAGGTGGCTGTGCTGAATACCACGGTATCGGGCACAGCGATTTCCTGGAGCCGAGCCGCAATGTTGGGGGTTTCACCCACAATGGCTAAAGGTTCGCGCGTGTCTCCGCTCCCCATCTCTCCCGCGACGACTAAGCCGGTATGAATCCCAATGCGCACGTGTAGGGGCGACGCATGCGTCGCCCCTACGGTTGGCTGTAACTGTGCGTTCAGGTGTTGCATCGCCTCGACAATTCCCAGCCCGGCGCGCACTGCCCGCTGGGCGTCGTCTTCGTGCGCCACTGGATACCCGAAGTAGACCAACAGACCATCGCCGAGATATTTCGCCAGATGTCCGTCAAAGCGGCTGATCACCTGGGCACACGTCTGTTGATAAGCACGGACCACTTCACGCAGTTCTTCAGGATCGAGTTGAGTGGAGAGGGCGGTAGAACCTACCAGGTCGCAGAACATCACCGTGAGTTGACGTCGCTCGGCCGCATCCCGTCTAGGATCTAGTGTCTGAGGGTTAGAGTCCGGCGTCCGGCGTCCGGCGTCCGAAGTCTGCAGAGCAGGAGGTAGGGAGGAACTGGCAACCAGCGACTGAGAGCTGGCTACTGAAGCGTCGCCGACCCATACTAACACCTTGCCGTTCTCATCAATGGCCAGCCGTTTGGCATCGATGAGTTCAGTCTTTAGATCTTCGAGGAACTCATCATCGAGTTCAAACTCACGCTTCAGTGCCCCGTACGATACCCGTCCTTCTCGCTGGAGCCAAGCGATCGTTTGTGTCACGACTTCAGAAAACTTCATGCGCTGGCTGCCCCTCTGAGTCAGTCTGTGCTAGCGATCCACTTTGGAGTGCGGGAGCCACGCTCCCGCTTTCAAGGGGCGAAGCCGTGCTTCGCCCCTTCTGAGCCCCAAGCATGGCTTGGGGCAATAAAAGCGCAAGCACGGCTTGCGCACTCCAAAAAGGAGGCTTGGTGCACTGGTCCCGTACATGAGCCAGGGGGGAGAAAGAATAAGCATGGCACTCTGATTCTCACTCCGGCAATACCACCATATCTACAGTGGTATTCGGGGTCGCAACTGCGACCGAGCCGTAGAGCGGTCACCGGCGTTTGTAGGTATCGACCAGTTCTTTCGCTTGGGCGTTCGTGAGGCCGACTAAGGTGAATTTCATGCGAGCGCTATCCAGAACCGGCGGACCTTCGCGCTGCGCTTGGGTGTCGATCGACCCCTCCATGCTCACATGGGCGCGCTTGAGCGGTAGGTTGTTCGCCCGCGCTAAGCGCTCCATCATCAATACCGCGCAACCAGTGATACCAGAAAGAAACAGTTCTGCCGCATTGATTGCTTCGCCCGGGCCACCGTGGTCGTGGGAAGCCATATCATCAATGACAAAGTGGTTGGTGCGAGCACTGCTGAGAGCGCGTCCGGGAGTACCGCTGCTGTAGGTTTGCACCTGGGCGGTAATATAACGGTCGCTCATAAGACACCTCCTTTTTGTGTCTGGCTACCGTGGAGTTCGCCACTGTGTGGCTTGTCACCTTCGGCTACACCGGCGAGGCCGGACTGTCAAGGCGTTCAGAAACGAGTAATGAGTGCTGAGTGCTGAGGACTGAGTAGGGATATTGAGTCATTGAATTATTAAGTCATCATTTTCACTCAGTCCTCAGTCAGAAGGTAGGCCGGAATAAGCGGAGCGTTTCCGGCATGGACGAGCACGCCGGGAACGGCCTGCGGCCTTATCCCGGCCTACGACTGAATAAATACAAGGCTTCATTCCTTCAGTGACTTGGTGTTCAGCACTCAGTCCTCAGCACTCATTACTCATTACTTTTGTGGGCTGACAGCTAACAGCTTCCGTGGTATGAAGGCTCAACACTGTGAAAGGCAAGGGTAGCATATGAAAGACACACCATTGTTCCCGGTCTCGGTCGTGGGGTCCTGGACCAGACCTGCGTGGCTGGTGCAGGCCTTACGCCGCCGCCAAGCGGGGGAAATATCTGCCGCAGAGTTCAACCGCGTGGCCGATGATGCCGTGCTGGCCGCCATCAAGTATCAAGAAGACGCGGGGGTGGACATCGTGACCGATGGCGAGGTGCGGCGCGACAATTTCTACTCCTTCGTGGTCGAGAAGATCGCCGGCATGAAGCTGATGAAAGTCTCTGAACTGCTGGATTACATGAAAGATCGGGCCGGCTTCGAAGAGATCTTGCGCGCGCTCGATGTGCCGGCCTTTGCGATTAAAAGTCCCATCGCGGTGGAGAAACTGACCGTCGCCAATGGGCTGACGCTGGATGAGTTGGAGTTTCTCAAGGCGCATACCGACCGCCAAACCAAAATTCCGCTTCCGGGGCCGTATTTGCTGACCCGGTCGGCCTGGTTTGAGGGCTTGTCGGACAAAGCCTATCCCACCCGGGAAGATTTAGCGAAAGATGTGGTCACCATCCTGCGGAACGAGATTGTGGCGCTGAAGGAGCGGGGGGTGGATTTCATCCAGCTCGATGAGCCCTCGCTGACGCAGGTGGTGTTTGGCGATGAGGCGGAACAGACGTTTATGTGCGCGGCGCTGGGCTCGCGGCGCGATCCCACCGAAGAGTTAGAATTCGCCGTGCGCTTGATGAACGAGACCGTGGACGGCATCTCCGGGGTGAAATTCGGGGTGCATATTTGTCGGGGGAACTGGAGCCGCAAGGAAGACGTGCTGCTCACCGGCAACTACGGGCCGTTGCTGCCCTATCTGATGCGCATGCACATCGATCAACTGGTGCTGGAGATGGCCACGCCGCGTGCGGGTGAACTCGAAGTCTTTAAGGAGTACCGCAACGAGAAAGAACTGGGGCTGGGCGTAGTCAACCCGCGCACGGATGAGATCGAAGAGCCGGCGGCGATCGTGCAGAGTGTCAAGCAGGTCTTAGAATACTTTGATCCCGACAAAATCACGCTCAATCCCGATTGTGGCTTCGGCACCTTTGCCGAGCGCTGCGTCAACACCCCGGAGATCGCCTATCGCAAACTGCAAGCGATTGGGGAAGCGGCCAAGCTGTTGCGGCGGGAATATGCGTGAGAAAGACGGAAAACGTAAAGGGTAAAACGTAATGAATACTTTCCCCACCAGCTTGGTGACGTTTTACGTTTCACGTTTTATTTTTCAATCTGCAAGGAGGAATCAACAATGGCAGAGAAAGAACTGAACGGCATCCGGATAGAAAAGTTCCAGGGCATCCTGGATTCGATGCGCGATGATCCCAAAGTCCTCCAGGCCGTCACTGGCCCGTGGAAGTCGCGGGTGGTGTGGCAGAACGGACTCAAAGCTAAAGCCTATATGCGCAAACATGCGGTCGAGATGGATGAGCCGGATGGACTCGATGCGAGTGACTCCGCTGCCAGCGCCCATGAACAGTTGCTTTCCGCCGTCGGGACCTGTGTGACCGTAGGATTCGTCATCAATGCCACCAAGCGTGGCATTAAGATTCACGACCTCGAGGTCGCCCTGGAAGGCAATTTTGAAAACATCCTGAAATGGGCCGGGCATAGCCAGACTGGAAATCCTGGGTATCCGTCGATCAAAATGAAGCTATTTGTGAAAGCCGACGCCGACGAAGCTGCGCTGCGGGAGATTTGGAAGATCGCGGTGGAAGGCTCGCCGGTGGCGCAAACGGTGGCCCGTCCAACGCAGATCGTTGCTGACTTCGAGGCGATCTAAGTAGAACACAAAAAATTCGTTGACACTGCTAACGTGCATGCGCAGCCAAGATGGCTGCGCCACCTGGTTGGCTGACTTCAGCGGTGGCACAGGCTTCCAGCCTGTGCGCGGCTTGTCAACCGACTTTTTGGAGTCCACTTAGATGGTTACTTTTGTTACGACCGATTGGGTCGCGGCGCGGCTCGACTCTCCGGACCTGCTGCTCCTCGACCCACGACGGCCGATGAAATACTTGCAGGGGCACCTCAAAAACGCGATCAATCTACCGGTTTTTCGTGCCTTCGGTATAGACGGCAAGCTGCTGCCGCCGGAAGACCTCGCTCGCTGGCTCGGTTCTGCTGGTCTGGACCAGCAGAGAACGCCGGTGCTCTATGACTCTCCGGAAGGGCAGAACGCCGCCATGCTCGCGTGGATTCTTGAATACCTTGGCCGCACCGATGTGCACCTGCTCGAAGTGTTCTATGAAGGTTGGGTGGCTGAGAAACGGGAGGTGTTCTACAAACCGGTTGAGGCGAGACCACGGACATTCACGCCGCAGGTGAACCCTGAAATGCGGGTGACGCTCGCTGAACTGCGAGACAATACCAAGGCCAAACTGGTCGATTTTCGCAGTAAGGAAGAGTACAGCGGCGAGCGTGATATGGATGGCAAGCCAGGCCATTTGCCTGGCGCGGTAAATATTGTCTGGCGTGATCTGGTTGGGACCTCACAGGCTATGCTGGCCCCACGGGAAAAGCTTGAGCAATTGTTGACCGCGGCTGGCGTCAAGCGCGACGACCATATCGTAGTGTACTGCCGTAGTGGTCCACGGGCGTCGTTAGGCTATTTGGCGTTACGGCAATACGGGTATGCCGTTCGTCTCTACGATGGCTCGTACGCAGAGTGGGCACGCGCCGGGTTGCCGGTGGAAGTCTGAGCCAATAAGTCAGCACAGTCTCTAGGGTCTATAGAGTCCATAGGGTCTAAACCGAACGGCATGAGATTGGTACAGCCTCTGAGCAAAATCCCCCCGCGCTGCGCGCG
>JACQEL010000963.1 GCA_016200595.1 Deltaproteobacteria bacterium | reverse complement strand
GCTGAGCATTTCACTACCGTGATTGCCTCAGGCAAGGCACGCCTCACCGAAGAGAACCTGTGGGCGGACACGCAAAAAATCGCTGAGCGCTATCGGGGCCCGGAACAAGCCGCGGCCGATATCAAGCGGATGCAGGAACACAAGGAGGCGCGGGTGCTGATAGTACTTAAGCCACAACAGGTGATTTCGTGGGGACCATAGGGCAAGCCCTACACAAGGAAGGGTAGCACTCTGGCCACAGGTCAGCGCTCCGGGTTCATGGTAGGGGGCGCTTTGAGGGTAGTGTTGTCGCACCTTTCCGCGCCTTTTTTCTCCCTTTCGCGCCTGATCGTGTCTCATCGCCCTTTGCGAGACGAAGCTGTCATACAGTCAGACAATTCTCACTTGAGATAGAGCGCCGCACTGAGAGCGCCACCGAGATCCCCCAATTTGCCCCCTTCTTTCTTCCCCCCAGTAATATCCGTTGCCCCTTTGGGCTCACCGTGACACGCCAGGCACGACGCTTCGTAGTATTCTGGGATCAGTAACCGGTAGGCTTTTCTCCCGTTCAATTCTCCTTCTTCTTCTACAAACTTGCCTTTCTTCCAGCCCGCCGTCTGAAACTTCGTCTTAATAGTCTGCTCTTCCCAGACATCCGGCATGTTGCCTTGTTCGTCTCTCTGGTAGACTGCCCGGTCAATCCTGCTTTTGGTGAACTTTGTCGTCATCGCTATCCCTCCTTGCACCCTCGTAGCCGCTACGATATGTCATCTTTCGGGTCCGTCGCTGCTGGCGTCCAGGTGGGCAGTCGGCAGGCTGATAGAGAGAATCTATAGGTCTCGTGAGTGACCACAATAAATGACCACAGTCTCGCGTAACCTATGGAGAGGATGTAGTAGACGGTGCGTGTAAGAATCAGATTTTATGCGGGATGGTGATCAGTGATGCAGGTAACGCCTGGTGACTCTTAATCAGCAGGTCCGGAGCGCGAATCTCCGGCGGCCCAGCGATAATACCGATGCGAGAGTGGCGGAATTGGCAGACGCACTAGACTTAGGATCTAGCCCGCTTAACGGCGGATGGGGGTTCAAGTCCCCCCTCTCGCAGTGGCTGCCCTTCTCTTGCCGCACTGGGGACATACTTCTCGCTGCGGCCATCTAGTACTCTTTTTGTCATTTTTTCGTGTCTCTTTATGAAAATCACTATCGAACCGATTACGGCTGTACAAAAGAAGCTCAGTTTTGAGATTCCCTCGGAGCGCGTGGGGGAAGAGATCGAGAAAGCGTATCGTATCTTCCAGAACACGGCACGGGTGAAGGGATTTCGCGCGGGAAAGGCACCTCGCCCTCTGCTTGAGAGACACTTCGGCGAACAGGTTGCTGCCGAGGTCAGCTCGCTTCTTGTAGAGGAGTCGTACGCCAAAGCGCTCGAAGAACATCTGCTTCCCGTTGTGACCCAACCCCAGATTGTCACGGAGAAGCTGATTCCCGGCCAACCCTTTCGTTACTCTGCGACTGTGGAAGTGAGACCCGACATTACGGTGGCAGACTACGAAGGCATACCTGTTGAGAAGCGGGTCAAGAAAGTCGCGGAGCCAGAAATCGAGAACGCCCTCAATCGCTTGGCTGAATCCTTTGCTCAACTCCATCCGATAACTGACCGAGACCAAGTAGACTCTGGGGATGTCGTGCGGATAGACTACATGGCTTTTATCAACGGCAGAGCGATTCCAGGGCTGCAAGGAAAAGATCGATTGGTCGAGATGGGAAAAGAGAATATATTCCCTGGTTTCCAAGAGCACTTACAGGGAATGCGCCGAGGGGGCACCGCCGAATTTACCCTGGCCTTTCCTCAATCCGACGACGCGCCTAGCGACTCCACGCGAGTCGCCACTTTTCAGGTCGCCGTGCACGACCTGACCAGGAAAGAGGTGCCGCCTCTGGATGACGAATTTGCCAAAGATCACGGTGAGTGTGCAACGCTAGCCGAATTACGGGAAAAAGTCAGTCGCAACCTGCAACAAGCTGCAGATCGACACGCCGAGAACCAGATGGAGGAGGAACTGATTACGCAGTTGCTGATCCGCAATCCTTTTGAGGTTCCTCCTAGCTTGGCACGCGAACAAGAGCACCGTATTCTGCTGGAGGCTGGAGTCCTGCGTGCTGGCGATGACCCAGCTGCAAAGAAAGCAACGCTCCCTGAAGGGCTCCGGGAAGAATTTACGACCCGTGCACGGCGGCAAGTCCAGACGGTACTATTGCTGGATGCCCTGGCAAAACAACTTGAGCTTGCCGTGCCTGAAGAAGATTTACGTCAATATATTGAGGAAGTCATTGCTGCCAACGGCGCTGAGCGACAGCAACAGATTGAGGCTTTTTATGCGAAGGAAGAAAATCGACATGCCCTGGAGAGGCGGTTGCTGCACGAGAAGGCGCTGCGCTCAGTGGTCGATAAAGCGGCGATAAAAATTGTCGAAGAGAGCGAGGGTGGGGAAGACGCCGGAGGCGTTGCTGGAGGAGCGGAAAAAGATTAGGATAAACCTTACGCATATGAATCTTATTCCTATCGTTGTTGAACAAACCGGGCGGGGAGAACGTGCCTACGATATTTTTTCCCGCCTCCTCAGAGACCGTATCGTGTTCCTCGGCTCGGTTGTCACCGATGAGGTCGCGAACTTGATCACTGCCCAACTGCTGTTCCTTGAGTCCGAAGATCCGGAAAAAGATGTCTACTTCTATCTCAACTCGCCTGGGGGCTCGGTTACCGCTGGCCTCGCGATCTACGATACCATGCAGTATATCCGCCCGGACGTTTCTACTTTGTGTTTAGGACAGGCCGCGAGCATGGCGGCTTGGCTGTTGGCCGCTGGCGCGAAAGGGAAGCGGTACGCGCTCCCGCATGCCCGCATCATGCTCCACCAGCCTCTCGGCGGGGTCCAGGGCCAGGCCAGCGATATTGACATTCAGGCTCGCGAGATCTTGCGCCTCCGCGAACAATTGAACAATATCCTGACAAAACACACTGGCCAAAGCTTGAAGCGAGTCGAGCGAGATACCGACCGGGACCTCTTTTTCACCAGTAAGCAGGCTCAGGAATACGGTATCATCGATGAAGTCATCACCAGCCGGGGTATGAAAAAAGGGTGAGGAGCAGTTATGGCCAGACACAGTGATGATCGTCCGGGTAACTTGGTCTGCTCGTTTTGTGGGAAGAGTCAAGATGAGGTGCGTAAGCTCATTGCTGGTCCGACGGTCTATATCTGTGATGAATGTATCGACCTCTGTAACGATATTATTCAGGAAGAATGCGATCAGGAAGATTCGTTTACCTCGGTGTCGGCTGTGCCAAAACCTGCAGAGATCAAACGAGTCCTTGATCAGTACGTGATCGGTCAAGAACGGGCCAAAAAGATTCTCGCGGTCGCTGTGCATAATCACTATAAGCGCGTCGATTCGCAGATGGTGACCAGCGATGTTGAACTGCATAAATCCAATATCCTCTTGATCGGCCCCACCGGATCCGGAAAAACCCTGCTAGCCCAGACCTTAGCCCGATTCTTACAGGTGCCGTTTACGATTGGGGACGCGACCAGCCTTACGGAAGCAGGGTATGTTGGTGAGGACGTCGAGAATATCATTTTAAGTTTATTGCAGAATGCCGACTACGATGTCGAGAAGTGTCAGAAGGGGATTGTCTATATCGATGAGATCGACAAAATCGCCCGCAAAGGTGACAACCCTTCTATCACCCGGGATGTGTCCGGAGAGGGTGTGCAACAGGCGCTGCTGAAAATTATTGAAGGCACTGTGGCTAGTGTTCCCCCGAAAGGGGGGAGGAAACATCCTCAGCAAGAATTTGTCCAGGTCGATACGACTAACATTCTGTTCATTTGTGGCGGAGCGTTCGTCGGCCTCGAAGATCTCATCCGACGCCGTATCGGAGGAAAGAGCCTCGGGTTTGGGGCAGAGGTGAGGAGCGGCACTGATCGCAGTGCCGGTGCCCTTCTCGCTGAGGTGCAACCTGAGGACCTCTTGAAATTCGGCATGATCCCTGAATTTGTGGGGCGCTTACCAGTCTTAGCGACCCTGGAAGAGTTGGATGAGCAGTCCTTAGTGCGTATTCTCCGCGAGCCCAAAAATGCTCTGGTCCGTCAATACCAGAAACTTTTTGATATGGAGAATGTGCATCTGCGCTTTACCGAAGGGGCATTGATTGCCATCGCGCGCGAGGCCTTGAAGCGTAAATCTGGTGCCCGTGGGTTGCGCGCCATTATGGAAAACATCATGCTGGACGTCATGTACGATATCCCTTCCCAGCCAAACATCAAGGAAGTATTGATCTCCGAGGAGGTCGTAACCCGAAGCGCCCAACCTATTGTCCTTTATCAAAAGGCGGCGGCGGAAAGTGCTTAGGGCGTAGGACCTACTGAGGCTAGAGGAGACCGATCATGTTATTTCGCAGCGATAAAAAAGATAACCGCGAAAGAGGAGGAGCCCTGATGCGCTTGCCGCTATTACCTTTGAGAGACATTATTGTCTTTCCTCACATGGTCGTGCCTCTCTTTGTCGGCAGGCAGCGATCTATCAAAGCTCTGGAAGAGGCGGTTGCCAATAATAAGCTGATTTTCCTTACCACACAGAAAGATGCCAAGATCAACGACCCGGCAGCTGAAGATATGTATCAGATCGGGACGGTGGGGAATGTCGTACAATTGCTACGACTGCCCGACGGCACGGTCAAGGTGTTGGTGGAAGGAAAAAAGCGGGGCCGGATTGTCCGGTATGTGGGACAAACTGATTGTTTTTGGGTTGAAGTTGACGAAATCGAGGAAGGGGGTGACCGGTTAACTGAAGTAGAGGCGTTGATGCGGAGCATCAATGCGACTTTTGAGAACTATGTCCGCCTCAATAAAAAGATCCCGCCAGAAATGATCATGTCGGCAGCGGCGATTGATGACCCTGCCCGTCTTGCCGATACCATCATCGCTCATCTCGGGATTAAACTCGAAGACAAACAAACACTCTTGGAAACCCTTGACTCGGCCGAACGCTTGGAGAAAGTGCTTGGCCACATGCGCTCGGAGATCGAGATTCTGGAAGTCGAGCGGCGGATTCGTAATCGAGTCAAGAAACAGATGGAGAAGACGCAAAAGGAATACTATCTCAACGAGCAAATGCGGGCGATCCAGAAGGAACTCGGCGAGAAGGATGAGTTTAAGAACGAGATCCAGGAACTGGAAGAGAAAATACGCCAAAAGAAGCTCTCTTCTGAGGCGCGGGATAAGATAGAAAAAGAGCTGAAAAAACTCAAGATGATGTCGCCGATGTCGGCGGAGGCGACGGTAGTCCGTAATTATATCGACTGGCTGCTTTCTTTGCCTTGGTATGATTACACCGAGGATAAACTTGATATTCAAGAAGCAGAAAGAGTCCTCGAAGAGGATCATTATGGCCTGGAGAAGGTAAAAGAGCGTATCCTTGAGTATTTAGCTGTCCAGAGTTTAGTCGGTCAACTCAAAGGTCCTATTCTGTGTTTTGTTGGCCCCCCAGGGGTAGGGAAAACCTCGCTGGGCAAATCGATTGCCCGCGCTACCGGGCGCAAGTTTGTGCGTGTGTCGCTGGGCGGAGTGCGGGACGAGGCGGAGATTCGCGGGCATCGGCGGACCTATATTGGTGCAATGCCCGGGAAAATCATCCAGGGCATGAAGAAAGCCGGTTCGGGGAACCCGGTGTTTCTGCTGGATGAAATTGACAAGATGTCTACCGACTTTCGTGGAGACCCCTCTGCCGCGTTAATGGAAGTGCTGGACCCTGAGCAGAATACCGCTTTCAGCGATCATTATCTTGATGTCGATTACGATCTGTCGAAGATCTTGTTCATTTGCACGGCGAACATGCTGGAGCGGGTTCCTCGCCCACTCCAAGATCGGATGGAGATCATCCGCCTTCCTGGCTACACGGAATGGGAAAAGCTCCATATCGCCAAAAAGTATCTGCTGAAAAAACAACGTGAGGCAAACGGTCTCACCGAGCACAACATCGAGTGTCCCGATAGTGTGCTTTCAGCCATTGTTCACTCGTACACGCGTGAGTCGGGGGTGCGGAGCCTTGAACGGGAAATTGGCACCCTTTGTCGGAAAGTCGCTATCGAGGTGGTGAAGAAAGACCGTAGTGCGCGTGTCCGGCTGACGACCAAGAGCCTGGCCAAATATCTAGGTCCGGCGCGCTATCGAGTCAGCAAGGCTGAACAAGAGGATAAGATCGGCGTTGTGACTGGTTTAGCGTGGACCGATATGGGCGGAGAACTCTTAGCAACGGAAGTCACGGTGTTGCCGGGTAAAGGAAAGCTGACGGTCACCGGAAAAATCGGTGAGGTCATGCAGGAATCAGCTCACGCCGCGATGAGCTACGTGCGCTCGCGAGCCGAGGAACTGAATCTGGACAAAGACTTCTATCAGAAGATCGAGGTCCACATCCACATTCCTGAAGGGGCTACTCCGAAAGATGGTCCCTCAGCGGGTGTCACTATGGCGACTGCGTTAGTCTCAGCGCTGACGAAAATCCCGGTCCGGCACGATATTGCTATGACTGGAGAAATTACTCTGCGCGGTCGTGTACTTCCTATTGGCGGCCTCAAAGAGAAGGTTTTGGCGGCTCACCGTGGAGGAATCAAACGCGTCCTTGTCCCTCTGGAGAACAAGAAAGATCTGCAAGACATTCCAGCGCTGGTACGCAAAGCCGTGCAGATCGAGACTGTAGAACATGTGGATGAGGTACTCCGGAAGGCCTTGGTGCTCGCCGACCCCGGCCAGTTTCTGGTGAAGAAGGAAGCTGCGGTAACAGAGACAACTCTCTATCCCTCTGAACCGTCAGTTCCTCTTCCTTCGCAAGAGATCGTGGCACATTAGGGGTTGACAGAGAAAAACCGCGCTGCTACTGGTTACGCCTCATCGCTAAGAGGAAGGCCCCTTCTTCAGTAGCCAGCTGCGTCGTTTTGTGCGAGGGCGGTTAGCTCAGAGGAAGAGCATCGGCCTTACAAGCCGAGGGCCATCCGTTCGATCCGGATACCGCCCATGGTGGGGTCGTAGTTCAGCTGGTCAGAACGCCGGCCTGTCACGCCGGAGGTCGCGAGTTCGAGTCTCGTCGGCCCCGCCACCTGCCTCCCTCAATGAATGAGATAAAGTAGGACGCATGAAAAAAGAGACCGCTACGTATTCACAGAAGGATTATCTTGCCGCCCGACGCTGGCATCTCGTTGATGCGCAAGGGAAAACGGTTGGTCGTCTGGCCAGTGTTGTTGCTAGCCTGGTGCGAGGAAAGATGAATCCTACCTTTTCCCCTCATTTAGACACTGGCGACTTTGTCGTGATCATCAATGCTCGACAAGTGCAATTCACTGGTAACAAGTTGCGAGATAAGATTTATTATCGGCATACCGAGTATCCAGGGGGAATTCGGCAGACTCGTGCTGGGGACTTGTTAAAGACTCGTCCTGAAGCCGTCCTCGAAAAAGCGATTACTGGAATGTTGCCGAAGACTCCGCTTGGACGTGGTTTAGCCAAGAAGGTGAAAATCTATCCTGGTCCAGATCATCCACATACGGCTCAGCAACCCGTGGTATTTTCTCTAGGAGAATAAGGCGCATGGCTGAACGGAAAACGGAATATTGGGCAACTGGTAAAAGAAAGAGTGCAGTGGCGCGAGTCCGCATAGCCTCTGGAGAGGGGGCCCTGACGGTGAACCGCAAGTCGCTGACCGAGTATTTTGGTCGGGAGACTGTGCGGATGATTGTTCAACAACCTTTTGAAATGACACAGACTCAAGGGCAGTATGATGTCATAGTGAATGTCCGGGGAGGTGGGAATAGCGCCCAAGCCTCCGCGATCCGACACGGCATAACTCGGGCTCTCCTCCAAGTAAATCCAGGATTCCGGCCAGTATTAAAAAAGGCTGGGTTCATTACGCGCGACTCCCGAGAAGTAGAGCGTAAGAAATACGGCAGACATAAAGCGCGGAAACGGCCGCAATATTCCAAGCGATAAGTCACATTCTGGCTCGAGGGATTAGTCGATCCCCAGCAAAAGAAACACACCTAAAAGGAGGGTGGCACAATTCGCCGACCAGGTTGCCGGGAGAGGAGACAGCACCCCGCTGTGCCCAAGGGAAACCGTCAGCGCGAGAATAATCCAGTATCCAAATCCTCCTGCTAGTGCGAAACCCAAAGCAGTGGGAAGAGTGAATTGTCTAGCACCGGGGATTGCGAGGGCAATCCCCAAGAGAGTCATGACTAGTGTCGCCGCTGGCACGGCCCCTTTGAGCTGTAAATCGACCTGGTATTCAATTGTATCTAGCCCTTTTCGCTGTAGGTTGGCGATATGGGCGCGGAGTTCCTGAAAAGAAAGTTCCTCCGCTTCCATATCGACGAGGGCAAAGTCTTCTGGGGTTTCCTGTAGCCAGTTTCCCTCAGGCTGGTTGACCGAAAGATCATGCTGTTCGGAAGACAAAGATCTTTCTTGGACGTTTTCAAAATGCCACTGCCCTTCCTGCCAATACGCCTCTGAGATCTCAACCAGCGAGCGTACATGAAAGTTTCCATCGAGCAAGTAGATAGTCAGGCCAAAAAGCATGTTTCTGTGGGAGTCAAAACGGTCGATATGATAAAAAACGTTCTCTCCGTGATACCAGAAGCCTCGTTCATGGAATAAACCACGGAACGCTTTTTGTTTGATTTCTACTGTATTGATGTAGCGAGATTTATGGAAAGAATAGGGAACGACAAATTCGTTCCAGGCCAAGACCCCGACACTTAAGATGCTGGCTGAAAGTAAGAGGGGACGGGCGATTTGCCAGGGGCTGACTCCGCAGGTTTTCAAGGCTAGGAGTTCTCGATGGCGGGCGAGAAGACCCAGACTGAGGAGAGAACCGGTCAGCGCTGCAGCCGGTGCAGCTTGAGTAATAAACAGAGGAGCCTTAAAAAGCAGGTAGCGAAAAACAGTGGAGGCTGGAGCACCGAACTTAATAAATTCATCGAGGCGATCGAAAAAGTCAATGAGCAAAGAGAGGCCTAAGAAAAGTACCAGGCATAAGAAAAAAAATCGGAGAAACTCCCTGCGAAGATAACGAGAAATGATAGAAGGGGAAGATGAAAAGACAATAGTCATTGGCAAGAGTTTTATTTCGTTGTTTGTGCCAGAGATGGAGGACTCATGCGTATCCTGCTCCACCACGAAAGAGTGGGGAAGAACCGTATCTCTCGAGCGGCTCTCTGAAAGAGCAGGAGGCCAACGCCGCCTAAGGTAATATTTGGTAACCAGAGAGAGAGTGCGGCAGGCAAAACCCCTTTTTTCCCTAGGGTTTCTCCTACCGTCAGAAGTATGTAATAGACAAAGATAATGCCTAAACTCGTGGCAAACCCATGAGAACGGAGGGTCCGCGCTGGCTGGGTACTGAGGGGGAGGGCGATAAGGCCGAAGACCACACAAGAAAAAGGCAGGGAGAAGCGCCTGTGTAATTCAACAAGTTCAGCGTTATAGCTGAGCTGAGCAGTTTTTTTCTGCTGAATGGTACTTTGCAATTCTGCCAGCGGCATATCTTGTGGATCTCGATTGGGCTTTTTCGCTTCGGCGAAAGCCGTGGCGAGATTCAAAGTCACATCGAATTTTTCGTAAACCGAAAAATTCGTGGTCTGGTACCCTTTACTGGAAGACTCGGCGCCTTGCATGGTCCCGTCAAGTAGCCTGAGCGTGAGCAAGTGGCTGTCCTCGTTAGTAAGAACAATCCCGCTACGAGCAAAGAGCGTATTCTTGCTTTGGGGGTCTCTGTTATCAGCAATCATCACCCCATGCAGGACCGTGCCAGGAGGTTGAATTTCTTCGGCGTAGATGACCAAGCCCTCAAAATCGTCATTGAAGGTTTTTTCCTTGAGACCGGCAGTGGCTCGGGTTTTCGTCACTTCATAAAAAACTTGTTTAAGGGCGGTATTGCTCCAGGGCCGCACATAGAGTGTTAACAGAAAGGTCCCACCCAAGACAAATAGCGTGAAAACGCCGACAGGCAAGGCCATTTGATAGAGACTGACACCGCAGCTTTTGAGCGCAGTTATTTCCTGGTCAGCTGAGAGCCGACCGAAGCCCCAGAGTAGAGCTAATAGAAAAGCCATAGGTACCGTAACTTCAAAAAAGGCGGGGGTTATATAAAGGAAAATCTTCATCATCTGGAGCAGCGGGACGCCTCGGTTCACGACGAGTTCGACAAGTTTGAGAATCCTGGCAGTAAAGAGGATAAAAGTGAAGATGGCCAAGGCAATGAGAAAGGGAATCACTACCTCGCGACCAACATAGCGCGACAAAATTTTACCCATGAGGCAGAATCCTAAAAAAAAAGGTACCGCTTGTAAATCCCGAAAGATTTATGGATCGTATCCTGTCCAAGAGCATTTGCGTGCTTTACAAAATGACGTGCAAGAGATCTATCTCCTTCCTTCTCTTAAGGGAACTCCTCTAGAGGAACTTGCTCGTCAGAAAAAAGTTCCAGTACATTATAAGAGTCGGTCATTTTTTGAGGTCTTTGCTCAGGGCGGCATTCACCAGGGGGTAGCTGCCTGTTTGCTGCCCTTTCCTTATGCATCGCTCCAGAGCGTTATGGAAAAGAATGCGGATTGGCTTTTAATTCTTGATGGCATTGTCGATCCACGTAATCTCGGTGCGTTGTTACGCACGGCTGAGGCTGTCGGTGTTGGAGGAGTTATACTGCCCCAAAGGCGTTCCGCTTCTCTGTCTCCCTTAGTAGAGAAGGCAGCAGCTGGAGCGGTTGCCTATTTGCCTATTTGTCAAGTGGAAAATCTTGCACGTGCCCTCGTGCTCATTCGTGAGGCTGGGTATTGGCTTATCGGTCTGGCCCCGCATACTCACCAGACCTTGTATGATGTCGGCCTCTCTGGAAAGATTGCCTTCCTGCTTGGTGGAGAGGAAAAGGGGTTACGGTCTTTGACACAAAGATATTGTGATTTCTTAGTCTCGATTCCTATGGTGGGGAAGATAGAGTCCCTGAACGTTTCTGTGGCCGGGGGAATTGTGCTCTACGAATTCTTGCGCCGCAAGCTCGCCAAAGACACGAAAGACTCTTGACTTGTGGTACATAACCAGATAGTCTTTGCAGGTTACCTAAATATGATAAAACATTATTCTGTGTTTTGTTCCCTCCTTCGGACTGCCAGGAAAGCGAACCTGCAGAAAGAGACGCCGCGTTCCTGCTGGCGTAGCTCAATGGCAGAGCAACTGATTTGTAATCAGTAGGTTGTAGGTTCAACTCCTATCGCCAGCTCTTTAAGGTATGGTGTCACTGAGTAGGTGATGTGGAGAGGTTCCCGAGCGGCCAAAGGGAGCAGACTGTAAATCTGCCGGCGTATGCCTTCGGAGGTTCGAATCCTCCCCTCTCCATACCCGAATGAGGAAGAAAGGTAACCAAAAGGCGGGAATAGCTCAGCTGGCTAGAGCGCGAGCCTTCCAAGCTCGGGGTCGCGGGTTCGAGTCCCACCGCCAGCTCTGACAATCAGCGCGTGTACTTCCGGACGGATGCCCGAGCGGCCAAAGGGAGCAGACTGTAAATCTGCCGGCTATGCCTTCGGTGGTTCGAATCCACCACCCTCCACCAGCCTCGATCGTTCCGACGACCGACACTGAAACGACAACAGAGGAAAGAGGATACCGGTCACACGACCAAATCGCGGGTGTAGCTCAGT
>JACQEL010000962.1 GCA_016200595.1 Deltaproteobacteria bacterium | reverse complement strand
GATTGGGCCCGCGCGCAACCAACTCCTGCCACCCCGGCGATGGTGAAGGAGTCGGCACCAATTCCGCCCGCTCAGATTCCGCAGAGCATCCAGGATGCGGTGAATGCTCCCGACCGCTCCGCGGCAGACAAGGGCCTCGACGCCGGACGCAAACCCGATCAGATGCTCGCGTTTTTCGGGATTCGTCCTGGGATGAAGGTTGCCGACCTTTTTGCTGCCGGCGGATACACTACCGAGTTGCTCGCGCGCGCTGTCGGGCCCACCGGAGCGGTGTATTCGCAGAATCCAATTTTCCCCCCCGAGTTCCAACAAATCGAGCAGGCGTGGAATGACAGGCTCAAGAACCCGGCGTTGAAAAACGTCAGCGCGGTCACTAAGAGCTTTGATGCTGACGACTTGCTGCCGGTGCCGCCTGGGTCGCTCGACGCCGTGATTATGAATATGAACTACCACGACCTAGTGTTGCGCGGGACCGACCGCGACAAGGTGAATGCCGCAGTGTACAAGGCACTCAAATCGGGCGGCGAGTACGCCATCGTGGATCATAGTGCCAAAGACGGCAGCGATACCAAGGACATCGCGCTACATCGTATCGATGAGAATTTTCTCATCAACGAAGTGCAGAAGTCGGGTTTCAAACTCGCCGCCAGGTCCAGCGCGCTACGCCACCCCGAAGACGATCGCACCTGGGTGACGTCACCTCGAGTCGTCGGAGAAAAGCGCGGCACGAGCGACCGTTTCATGCTCAAATTCACAAAACCGTAGTCTGCTGCGAAGGAGCGCGCGCTGTGCGCACGACAGATTTGTTCATGAGCAGCCGAAGCGCATCGCAGGCGAAGAATCTCGCCAATCGCCGGACTTGTCCCGAAATTCTTCGGCCGGAGTTTATCCTGAGCAGAGTCGAAGGAGCCTCAGAATGACAAACCTGGCAGGTTTCGCTCAGAAGTGAGGCTGACGAAACTGTACCATTACCGAAAAAAGGGTGCATATCAATTTTCTGATAATTCAGTCAGAGCTAGCGAAAACCCCGCCGTTCACCCTTCGACACGCTCAGGGCGAACGGGGCTGGAGTTGAATGCGTTGAAGATTTACCGTTCGTGCTGAGCCTGTCGAAGCACGAACATAGCCTGTCGCGGGCCGTGCCAGAATTCTGATATGCACCCCCGAAAAAAGAAGTTTGCTAAATTAGCTGAGGCCAGTGGGACACTCCGTACCTCATCATTTCGCATGAAACAAGGCGAGCCTCCACTCGCTTATATCTCGACTGGCGTATCCGGGAGGCGACCCCATTCGTTCCACGACCCGTCATAACTCCGCACCTGCCGATAGCCCAACAAATACTGCAACACAAACCACGTGTGCGCCGAGCGTATACCGATCGCACAGTAAGTGATTGCTTCTCGGTCCGCCGTGATGCCCCTGTTCCCGTAGAGAGCTGACAACTCATCCGCCGACCTGAATGTTCCATCGGCGTTGAGGGCCGATTCATAATAGAGGTGGACAGCGCCGGGGATGTGGCCGGCCCGTTCCGCTCCTTTCGCGGGCTCCAACATGAACCGTTCGCCCCGGTATTCTTCAGGCGTGCGTACATCCACCAAAACGCGATCTCTCTGGCCCAGAGCCGCTCGCACTTGCTCCTGCAGCGCCCGGAGATGGGGATCAGGATCTGTAGCCGTATAGCTGGTCGCTGCGATGACAGGAAGTTCGCTCGTCAGCGGGTACCCGTCGGCGAGCCATTTCTTACGTCCGCCATTGACGACCCGCACATCGTTGTGCCCAAAGACTTTCACATACCACAAGACCCAAGGAGCAACCGCCGGATGGTCACTATAGACAATAATCGTGGTGTCGTTGGCAATGCCGAACTGTGAGAGTAGTGCCTCCACCGCCCCTTTGTCGAAATTGACCCGATAATCAGGCTGCAAGATGGTCGTGAACCCGTTCCAGAAGACTGCGCCAGGGATGTGGCCAGCATCGTAGGCCTCGGGATTGATATGGGCGTCGATAATGCGGACCTTGCCGTCATGTAAATGCTCAGCGACCCAGTGGGTATCGACGAGCACTTCAGGATGCGCGTACTGGACCATGGTGATTCCTTTCTCTAGCGGTGTTTACAGCGATTTTCATTTGCGCGAGGAGACTGACCGTTTGCTCAGCCGTAGACCGGGATAAGGCCACAGGCCGTTCCCGGCGTGCGCGTCTAGGCCGGAAACGTCCCGCTTATTCCGGCCCACCTTTTTTCTCTCTTCAGGCAAGGGCAAACCGCTCACGCTGGTTGATAGGTGGACCGCTGGACCTTCTCCATGTTGCGCCCCTCGATGCGGATCAGGCGTGTTGGGCCCGAGCGACGCGGCGCGTGTACATCGCCCTCGTTGTAGAGGTGAGCCATGCCCGGCGTCAAGGTGTAGGTTCGTACCTGGCGGACTTTCCCAGACGCATTGTCACGCGTCGGCTCGACCTGCTGCCAATCGGTCATCTGGGTTTCACCCTTCGCCTGACCGTAGATCGCCCACGAAGGGCCGTGGTCGTGGGGGGCCGAGTCTTTGGGGCCCTGGTACACATGAGCGAGGATGCAGAAGCCAAGCTCGGGATCTTCGTAGAGCAGCGTGCGTCATAGACTCTTCTCCTCGATGTGGATTTTCGGGTGCCACGGGTAGCTTGCTACCCGTTCTGTCCGGTCGCACTGGCGGACAAGCCGCCAGTGGCACACAAACAGGTTGTGTTATCATCGACTCCATATCTTGCCGTGGCGTTTCTATAGTACCGTCACGCTTCCTCTCAAGGTCGGGTTTCTCGTCCCGCACGTCAGCCAGGGGCTTGATCTTCCGCTGGCCATCGTCTTTGACGTATTCCTCTTCATAGCGACCGTAGCCTTTGAACGTCAAGCCACACAGGCGTACATTAGGAGCCAGGTCGGACCGAAGGCTACCGAGACCGCGAAGAGGCTGCGCGAGAACTCGATATGCTGTCGTAAGGGATCAGCCAAACCATATCATCAAGGAGGGAATACCAATGACACCTGAAGAACAACTCATCCAGCGCTATTTTGATGCGTTTAACCGCCACGATATCGAAGGGGTGATGGCCTGCTTTCATGACCACCCTGTGATTGTGGACCCGGAGGGGCGGCGCTTCGAAGGTCGAGAGGAGGTGCGGCGTTCGTACGAGACCAGCTTTGCCCTCTTTCCCGATGGCCGCTGCGACTTACGCTCGTGCACCGGCAACGGTGGCCGGGGCATGGCAGAGTCCTTGTTTCATGGCACCCGTCCACGGGAAGGGCGCGTAGTAGAGGCGATGGGGGCCGAGGTCATGGAGATCATGGACGGCAAGATCAAAGAGATCCGCGATTACCATCGGCTGATTCCCGCTAAGGTCGCGTAAGCGGGACGAATTAAGTTGACAGCCGGGATGGTATGAGGGCGCACAGGGTATCCTGTTAAGCAAAGGGTTTTCTCTCTGCACTCCTTGACATCTGTTCTATGATCCATTATTCAATTAATTAATTGAATAATGGAGAAAAAACGATGCGCCTACCTATCCCCCGTGAGACGTTTGCCGCCTTCTTGGTCACTGCGAAAGGTCAGACCTACGCGGCTCAAGGAGACGAGGCCACTATTACCCCTCTCGTGCCTGGCTCGCGCCAGTTAGAGTATCGGGAAGACCCACTCCTGTATCGGGACATCTACTTTGGCGGCGCGTATTTTGTCGGGCAAGAAACCGTCTATCACGACTCGTTAGCGGTCTGGGCAATGGGGTATGCTGGCGGCCTGACGAGCGCTGCAGTCCGACCAATCGACATGCGGCAGGTCTATGACTTTCTACGTGCCGCCTTACGACAGGTCGCAGCGGACCGGCCCTATCGCGGGCCCAGAACATTTCGACAAGGTGAGTACATCTATCTTGATGAGAGTCAGGGCGAGGTTGACTGTTTTTGGGGTGCAGAGACCATTACACACCAAGGCCAGCAAGTCTATCAACTGCACTATAGCGGTGGGCTCCTACGCTGAGAAAGATATGGAACTCTTCATACGCTTCGGCGTCTTTCTCGGCGTCTTTTGCACCATGGTCCTCTGGGAGTATT
>JACQEL010000961.1 GCA_016200595.1 Deltaproteobacteria bacterium | reverse complement strand
CTCCGGCCAGGCCTGTACTCGAATGGGAAGGCTCTTGCCGAGTTGGCGCTCGAGCGCCGCAGCTACCTCCGTGGCCTGGGCCGCATCAGAGAGGGCGACCCCCACTTCGTGAACCCGGCCAGGGGCTAAGCTCAACAGTTCCTGTAGCGCAGAGAGAGACAGCAGCACCAGACTACGGTCCAGAGTCTCAAGGCCGCTATGAAAAATCCCGATGACGGTATAGAGGTCATTCCCCATCGAGCCATTGGCCGCTTGCACTATCAAGACGATTTCCGCCCCTACCTCAGCGCCGACCGCCTTGGCCAACTCGTTGCCTAAAACGATCCCTTTGGGGATTTGCTCATTGAGATAACTCCCTGTTACTATCCGAGTATGGAGAGCAGTGAGCTGTTGTTCCTGGGTAGGGACGACTCCGAGGATCTCGGTGCCGGCAGAATGATCGCCACAGCTGACCAACCCGTAGCTGTACACCCGAGGAGAAGCGGCACGAACCCGTGGATCGGCAGTAATGGCCGTCAGCAATCCATTGACGTCCGTTCCTTCTCGCCCACCCAGAGTCTCGTAAATGGAATGGTCAGGAGAGTAGCTCGCCGCATGCACTTGCAGATGAGAGAGGCTAAAACTTGTCCCGTTTTCAATCATCTGCTGCCGCATTCCCTCAAGCAGGCAGGCAAAGAAAAGCAGCGTCGCATAGCCCAGCGCGATGGCAGCTACCGTAATGAGCGTACGTTGGGGATTACGCCACAAGTTGCGCCAGGCGATCTGCAGAATGCGCTGGTTCATCGTCCCAGGTTGCGCAGGGAAAAGGTGTCCTGGCTAATCGCGGCATCAAAGATGATGTCTTCATAGATAATCACGGTCTGCTCATCGGCTTTGTCCGCGGGTCGCATGAGCAGACGCGTGGGAATGAGCCGTCCCCCCATGGTTTTATAGTCAGAAAAGGTCAATTCCCGGACCAGTTTACCCTCCTCGTCATAATAGCGCTCCCAGGTCGGCATATGATCGGCCTGGCGAACTTCTATAACAATTTTGCCCCACACTACCGCGGCCTCCGGCTTGGGCGTCAGAATGTATTCATAGACCTCAACCCCCGCCCGGTTTCCCTCGAAAGAGGTGGTAATACCGTAATCACGTACCAAGCGGCTCTCTTTCACCAGATCATCGTTGGTAAAGTGACTCCCCATCCACGAGTCCATCATGAGCGAAGTCGGAATTTTGATCGTGCGGTTCACTTTTGGCAGATAGTTCCAGATATCGTCGGCGATTTTGAGGGTGGCGGTTCCCGCTTCTTTTTGCGGATTGGTGATACGAATGAGGACATGCTCGGTCCCGAGTGACCAGATGTGCAGGGAGAGGTCGCGCTGCCAGTGGACGGTGGAGATCTGCATCTGGACGGTCCCGCTACTCGATTGGCCGCGCAAAAGCTGATCTACCTCATCGATAATTTCCCACGCCTGCTGATCGTTCAGAGCCGCAGCTAACTGACTGGAGAGCAAAACTCTCAGCCCCAGCAGTAATATCAGAGCACCCTTTTGCCACCGCATGGGGGGCTATACTACCTGCGCGGATGAGAAAAGCAAGGAAAGAACTGGCGCGGATGCCTAGTAGACCACCACAGGGAAGATGCTGGAGACACAGGGGCCACGTCATTCCCGCGAAAGCGGGAATCCAGGCAGTTTAACCGCAGGCTGGTGCTTAAGATCTCTAGATGCCCGCCTGCGCGGGCATGACGGAGTCAGATCCCGCAAAATTACTCCTCGTGCCCGGGCTCTGCCCGGGTACGCCCTGGATGGCAAGCTCTGCCTGCCTTTGCTCTTGCAGCGGCAGAGCCGCCCGCTCCTTGCAGTCCCAGGCAGAGCCTGGGACCGAGAAGGCCCCAGAAACAAAAGCCGTAAGAGTCGGCGTGAGAAAAACTCTCCCCCTATTGCTAATTTTCACCAGCCCAGGCGTAGTCTGTATCGACACTTTTGAGACAGTACAAATAGGCCCCTTGGCTACGGTCGTCGTCCACGATCGCCATTTGCAGACGCTCCCAGATGGCCTCAAGAGTGTCACGTCGCCATTTCCCTGCGTACACTGGCAGAATCTGTCAGTGGCCTGCGCTCTCCGAAACCCCCGCTTCTCCGTCCCAGGAAATGAAGACCCACCAGCAGCAGCGCACTCAATCCATACATCGCGCCAAAAGCCGGAGCCGCGGCAATACCAAATTTATTCTGCACTCCCAGCGGGGTTAGCTCGTACGCGTGGATCAACCCAACGAGAGACAATCCCGCTGCCGTCGCGGTCCAGGCCGCGGCCTGCAAAAACTCCCGCTCGATGATGAACACGAGGATGGCGGCAAGCACCATCGCACTAAGCAAAAAGCCTTGGCTCAAGGCGATCATGCCGTGGATATACAAATCATTGCCGAAGGCTGGAACGACCTCGAACAACGTCTTCCCAGCCACATGCACACTCGTTTCTACGAGCACGAGCGCCCACGCAGCCAGGGACGGCACCAGCCCCAATGCTACCGCTAAAGCATGGTGCTTAGGCACTTCCTGAAAAGCCTGCGCCGTAATGATAATGCCGATCCACAGTAAAATCCCCAGGGTCGCTTCTAGCGGTACGACTTTGAGCACCACCGTGATTCCGCCAAGGAAACACAGGAGAGTAATCACGATCCCGTCAAGCACCGAGTATCCGGCCCGCGCACCCATGGCTTTCCAGGCAGGATGTCCGATGTAGATCGTAGTAGGAAACGCACTGCCGAACAGCGCGGCCGCAACCGTGCCAATGCCGTTGGCGAGCAACGACGGTTTGGTCTCATAGTGATCGCCCGCCGCCTCAGCGCTTTCCAGATTCTGCAAGGAACCAATGACATTGAAAAGCCCCATGGGAAAGATGACGGCGAGATACTGCCAGCCTCTCGCGCTGGTCAGCAAAGCGAACAGATCCCCAGGCACGGGAACCGGCAAATGGAGCGCCAGGCTATACGGTTCCGTAGAGGGTGCAAAATAGGCGAAACCCAACGCCCGTAGCAGCCACGCTAAGGCCACACCCGTGCATACCGCCACAAATCCCCCTGGTAGCCCCAACGGTAACCGTGTCCGCGAGCCATAGGCGATGAGGATCATCATCATGGGAAAAATAGCGATCGCTGGCGCGGCAAAAATTTGAAAGATGAACCCCATGGCAATAAAAGTGATGGCAACTCCAGCCAGGGCGGTCAGCAACGCAGCCCGGGGGGTGTGGCGCCGCAACCAATCGCCCACGAACGCGCCCGCCCCTTCCATGATCCCACTGAGCAGACAAGCAAACAGCCCAGCCTGCCAGGCCAGGATGGGATCTTTAGTCTCCTGGTAAATTGGTCCCATGATCAGGAACACATAAGCCAGCAGACTGGGCGTATTAATGCCGAACGGAAGGGCGGTCACATCGTCGCGTCCGGTTTTCTTCATCAACTGTCGGGCCTGCCAGGCATAGAAGAGGTTTCCCAAGAGGATCGAAACCGCCGCGCCCGGCAGGATACGGCCAGTGATCAACTCGGGTGGAAACCCACACACAACCTTACACAGGACGGCAATGAGCATGAGTTGGAGTAAGTTATCGATGAATAGACCGAAAAATCCATCGATGTCACCGTGCACGAACCAGCGAGGTTGCATAGGCGCGGATCTTAGCGCGAGGGTTAGGGTAACGGCAAGCGCGCTTGTACAGTCAAAGAGTGGGGAGATGATGCCCCAGTCCTGTGGAGACGCGACTGGTCGCGTCTCCACGCTGATGGTGTTAGCGAATTCGTTTGTCAAGAACCATTAGCTATATGCGGAGCACACCAAGATCTGGAGGTGTTGATGGAGATAACCTTCCCAGTGGCACCGCCGGCTCGGCGGTGCGCACCGGCCAGCGGCCGGT
>JACQEL010000981.1 GCA_016200595.1 Deltaproteobacteria bacterium | reverse complement strand
GATCGCTGGTATCTCTATGACTATTTCGCGGGAACCCGCGAAACCGACCTACGCCGTTTTTCCTCAAGTGGCACGATCTTAGACTGGATGGTGGCCACGGGGTTCGAGCGAGTGGAATGGCGCGTGGTGGAGTACATCAAGGGTCAGTACGTTGGACGAGCCGTACTAGAAGACCCTATCTTACAAAAACATGGCACCTCGCAGTTGGCTCTGTTGACGGACGAGGCGTATGCCGCTGGGAGAGCCCGGCTCGGGGCTGCCTTGGACGAAGCGGAAGCAGCCGAGAGAATTCTGGTATTTCCTGTGGAGATTTCCCTGACAATGGTTACTGGCCGAGTGTAGGAGAGGACTGCTATGGTAAACGATCATGACAGCTGTTGTTGAATCTTCGCCCGCGTCGCGTTCGCTCACCTATCGCTGGTTGCGCTACTGGCAATTCGGCCTCAATCTTTTCCTGCTGCTCGCTGCTTTAGTACTGGGGACTTTCGTCTTTCGCCGAGCATTCTTCTTGCTTGTCCTTGTCCCTATCGCCTTCGTGCCGTTTTCCTACGCCCGTTTGCGATTCCATCTGTATCTAGAGCAATTCCGTCAGGTGAGTCCGCAAGCAGCGCCGCTGTTCTTTTTGCTCTGCGGAATTGGCATCCTGCTTGACTGTATAATGATCGCTCAACTCCTCACCGCTCGCTCTGAGAGTGACATGTCGGTTTTGTACGGGGCAGGAATCTCGTGGGTCGGCGCGATCTGGTTTAGCGCGCATGGCCTGCTGTTTATCGGTTATGCGCTCATCGGCTGCGTGCGCTTGCTCCAACGCGCGGTCAGATGGATGCTGCTTTATAAGTGGAACCGAACCGAGGTTCTCTCGACGTCTCTGGTTTCGCCTGAGCGTCGACAATTTCTTCAACAGCTGAGCGTGCTCGGCGCTGGAGCGCCGTTCTTCTTTTCTTTTGCTGGAGTGAAGCTCTCCTACGATTTTCGTGTAGAAGAGCGAGAGGTCGTGCTGCCCCACTGGCCGCAAGCACTCGACGGTCTGCGCGTTGCGCATCTGTCAGATATTCACGTTGGTGGCGCAATGAACCGGGCTCGGCTCCTGCGCGTAGTGGCGCTGACCAATGCCGCTCGCCCTGATCTGGTCGTACACACCGGCGACTTTCTGACCCATCGCAGTGGTGACTTTGATTCGCCACTCTATGAAGCTCTGGCTCGGATTAACGCGCCATACGGACAGTGGGCCAGCCTGGGCAACCATGACATGGATGATCCAGAGCACCTGGTGCGCCAGCTTCGCGGGGCCGGAGTCACCACCTTACGAAACTCCCTCATCACTCTTTCAGTGGATGGCCATCCCCTAGAAATAGCGGGGATCGATTTTCTTTTTGGTCCGTTAGGAACGGGTGGCAAACGCTACGCTGACATCCCGCGCTCCTGGGGACCACGCCGACCAGTCCCGCGTTTGCTGCTCAATCATGACCCGCGGGCGTTTGCGGCGTTACCGCAGGGATGCGCCGATTTAGTCCTTTCTGGTCATACGCACGGCGGTCATGTCGGCGTGCAACTGGGGCGAGACCATGCCCTTACCGTCGTCGGGCTGTTCGGCATTCCCGATCAGGGCCTCTTCAATCGTGGGGATATGCGCTTATTTGTCACTCGCTGTGTTGGGTTTTACGGCTATCCCATGCGTTTGGGGATCCCGCCAGAAATTGCCCTGTTGACGCTACGGTCGCCGCACAACTCTTGACGCTCTCCCGTCGCTGCGCCTATAACCGCTTGGACACTCGTCGAGGAGGAGCGTATGGCTGATTCAGTTAAAATCGACTGCAATGTCGAGATTCCCTTACGGGACGGAGTGAAACTGCGGGCGGATATCTACCGTCCCGACGATGACGCTTCGCATCCAGTGCTACTAGCTCGATTGCCGTATAACAAAGATCTCTCGCTTATTTCTCTTTCCTTGCTGAGCCCGATCCGTGCGGCCAGACGCGGCTATATCGTCGTCATACAAGACACGCGCGGTCGGTTCAAATCTGAGGGCCAGTTTTCTCTTTTCGCTGGCGAAGCCGAAGACGGCTACGATACCGTTGCCTGGTGCGCGGCGCAGCCCTGGTCAAATGGACAAGTCGGCATGTACGGTGCTTCCTACTTCGGCGCGACGCAGTGGTTGACGGCCACAGCCAACCCGCCAGCACTCAAAGCCATCGTCCCGACGATCACTTCTTCCGATTATTATGAAGGCTGGACCTATCAAGGTGGCGCGTTTCAGCAAGGCTTTATTCAGTTTTGGACGGCTGGGATGGCAACCGAGACCCTCACGCGTTTGCCTGACGCTCCCGCTGAGGCGCGGAGCAAGCTCTATAGCTCGATCTTTGGCATAGACAAAGCCTATCGGGGGCTGCCGCTGGTCGATTTCCCGCCGGCCACGGTGCCTGGCTTAATAGATCATTATCGCGAGTGGCTCAAACATCCGGCTCTCGATGACTACTGGGAACAGGTGCGTATTGAGTCTAAGTATGAGCAGATCGAGGTGGCGGCTTTACACATCGGCGGTTGGTACGACATTTTTCTCGAGGGGACATTGCGTAATTATGTCGGGATGCGGACACGGGGCAAAAGCGCTCGCGCTCGCCAGAGACAGCGGTTAGTTGTCGGGCCGTGGCTGCACGGTTTGTTTGATCGTGTGGTCGGCGAGGTCGATTTCGGTCCTGCCGTGTTACTTGATGCGGTAGATTTAGGCGGGCTGCATCTGCGGTGGTTTGATCATTGCCTGCGAGACCAACCAGACACTGGCGCGCCAGTGCGGATCTTTGTCATGGGCGCGAATATCTGGCGGAATGAGACTGAATGGCCGCTCGCCCGAGCGGTAGCCACGCGCTATTATCTCACCAGTGGGGGGAGCGCTAACGGCGCACATGGCAATGGTCAACTCCTGAGTCAGATGCCACTGCGTGAAGCGAGCGACACGTTTTTCTATGATCCCGAACGCCCAGTGCCTACCTGGGGAGGTTGCACGTTGATGCCCGGGGCCCAGAGTGCAGGACCGCGCGACCAGCGACCGGTGGAGGAACGAGACGACATACTGGTCTACACTTCGGTGCCGCTCACCGAGCCGACTGAGGTTACAGGTCCGGTCGAAGCGATCATCTATGCAGCCACCGATGGACGCGATACCGACTTTACCGCCAAGTTGGTGGCGGTCGCTCCCGATGGGCGAGCATTAAATCTGTGCGATGGCATCGTGCGTGCACGCTACCGCATGTCCCTCTCTCGGGCGGAGTTACTAGAGCCAGGAAAAATATATGAGTACCGTATCCAGTTAGGGTCCACGAGTTACCTGTTTGCCCCGGGCTACCGCATTCGTTTGGAGGTTTCTAGCAGCAACTTTCCGCGATTTAACCGCAACCTGAACACTGGGGGTGATTTCGCGACTGAAAGTATAGGTCGGCCAGCAGTCCAGCGTGTGTTTCATGGTGGCCCGAGAGCGTCGTGCGTGGTGTTGCCGGTTGTGCCGCAGGGTTGATATCGATCCGGACTCAGAAAAACTTTTCGTGTCATTCTGAGTCGCAGACGAAGAATCTCATCCCCACCTGAGACCCTTCGCTGCGCTCAGGGTGACAACGATATAAGGCTGATCTGAAAGAGGTCCATCATGACCAAAGTATGTATTTCTTTCGCTGGTGCATCTGGACTGAGCGGCTTCCCGGATTTTCCACCTGCCGCCGCTCAGCAACTCCAGGCTGACTTTCCTGATAGCAAAATAGTGCTGACGCGAACTGCTGAGCAGCGCCGGGCAGAACTTGCTGACACGGATGTCTTATTCGCCGTCCGGTTCAGTCCGGAGGATTTCAAGGTCGCCAAACAACTCAAGTGGCTCCATCTCTCTTCGGCGGGGGCGACACATGTGCTCTTTCCAGAAATGATTGAGAGCAACGTCGTCGTCACCAACTCTCGCGGCCTGTACGGTATTCCGATTGCCGAGCATGTGATCGGGGTGATGATTATCTTGGCGCGCAAGCTGCATGATGCCTATCGTTTTCAACTCGAAGGGAAATGGCCACGGAAAGAAATGTTCGAGCGTTATCCCAGTTTCTTAGAGTTATACGAATGCACGGCCGGGGTCATTGGGCTGGGTGATATCGGCTTGGCGGTGGCCGAACGCGCCAAGGCGCTGGGCATGCACGTGATCGCTACCAAGCGGCATGTCGGCTCGCCCCCGGCGTGCGTGGATGAACTGCTTGGACCAGAGGAATTGCCCCGGCTCTTGCAAATGTCCGACTTTGTCGTGATTGCCGCGCCGCTTACTCCGGAAACTCAGGGCTTGATTGGCGAGAAAGAGCTGCATCTGATGAAACCGACCGCTTACCTTCTGAACGTTGGCCGTGGGGCGATCATTCAGGAGGCAGTGCTCATTCGCGCGCTGAGGGAGGGCTGGATCGCCGGCGCCGGTCTGGATGTCACTGAAGTAGAGCCTCTATCCGCAGACAGCGAACTATTACGGCTCCCCAACGTGTTTCTTACTCCGCACTGCTCAGGCTTACGCTCGAATTACTGGACGCACGCAGTCGCGCTCTTCAAGCCCAACTTAGCGAAGTTTTTACGTGGAGAGCCGCCGGATAATCTGGTGGATAAGCGCGGCGGGTATTAAACCGGAATGCACGACATAAGGACACTGTTCGTAGCTGCGTGGGTAGGGGCGAAGCATTTGCTCCGTATAGACCCACGCCATGGGGAGCCTGCCACGCAAATGCTTCGCCCCTACGGTGGACAGGCGCTAGGGTCGTGTGTACCAATCTCTTGCTTCCTGCTTTAGTAGGCACGGGCAGGCAAGCTGCCCGTGGCACCCAAGACCAAAGACAACGCACATTCAGTTTTCCCCGGGTTACTCGCCTACTGTACAAAAGCGTCGCGACCACGGGCATAGGCAGTAATGCGTTGTAAGGGGTTGCGATTGACCATTTCGCGCCCGTACATCGGATGATACAAGCTGCGAACTTCATGCTCGAGTTCACATAAGGGTTTTCCCGTCCACGGGTTGATGATCGTTTGAAAGCGATACTGATGGGCATCACTCTCTTGAGTAATCAGGTTGCGGTGCTTGAGAAATGCATGAGGGGCAGAAAAGTTGGCGATGTACACGGCGATATGGTGGCCATCGTAAGCTGGGAGGTTCTCGGTGGTTTCACGAAAGCGCAGTTCTTGGCCGCCTCCTACACGCACCCGCGTCACTGCCTCTTTGTTCTCTTGCGTGAAGCTTGCCGGGGCCTGCATGACTTTCAGGTAAAATTGGCTGATCCCTTCGGCTGTGCCGGGTTTGACTGAGATTTCCACATAGGGGATGCCCAAGGTCATCTCGCCAAATTGTGGACCCGGCGCATAGCAGCGGAAGCGATTTCCCCACGGGCAGGTCACGGCGACGTGCCCGTTCTCTGCTGACCAGGAGAACGCCGTGCCCGCTAGCCGCTCCTCTACTCTCTTGAGGCGGAGCTGCAAAGCTTCAACGTCAGGTATGACCACTCCGATAGAGCCGGTGAACACCTGCGGCTCGCGCGTGGGCAAATGGAATTGCTGCTGCCCCACGTTGATCCACATGTTCTCGGGACCAACCATCATGTAGGGATCCCGTGTGAGCCCTAACCCGGACACATAAAAGGTCAGCGCCAGAGCCGGATCGGGCACGGTGACATTGACATGCTCCATTCCCAAGATATTGCCGACGTCTTGAGTGGCGCGATCATAGGTCATTTCGTTCATCTGTTCCTCCTTCCCTGCTGATCCCGACCGCGCACGGCGAACGGGAAACAGAGGTATAGTTATGTAATTTGGCCTAAGTAGTGTTCAGAAACAATTATTACGACTGACTCTCGCATTTTGCAAGGAATGCGGCTCAGGCAGTTGCCTAGGCAGAAAACCAGGGCCTGGGTCACCTTCCTACTCGGCTGATGAAGAAGGGGACGGCTTGACCGACAGCTAAAACAAGCTGTCTTTCATGAGATGAAAGATCACGTTTTGTTCCTGCACGCCGTGCAACAGATAAGCTCCCGGTCCAGTGGCGTAGATAGCAACATCCTCACCACCATGGGTTTCACTGCTCAGCGGAACGGTGGCTTCCTGCTGATAGTTCGGAGCCGTTGTCTCCACAGTGGTGAGGTCTGGCCGCCCCGCAGTGATACCGGTGGAAGAACTGGGCTCGTGCGGAAAACTCTTGGCCCCTTGCGGCTGCTTATCCGAGGCGCCGGTATAGCCAGGGCCATTGGCGTAACTCAGCGTGGTATAAGGGAGCCCTAATAGGTCTTTGGCGGGCTCAGTCTGGCCAGGATAAATAGCCTTGCCGAGGATGGGGTTGCCGCGTTTAGCATAGCCGGCGATAGTCAACACATGGCTATGGTCGGCAGTGACGATGATCAAGGTTTTTTGCGCATTCGTTTTCTCCAGCGCTGTTTTCACTGCGCGAGAAAATTCAATGGTTTCGGTGAGGGCGCGGTAGGCATTGCCAGCGTGATGCGCGTGATCAATGCGGCCGCCTTCCACCATGAGAAAGAACCCTTTCTTATTCTTGGCGAGGATATCAATGGCTTTGCCGGTCATCTCGGCTAGGGAAGGTTCACCACCAGTGTCGGTCGCACGGTCCACCTCGTATTTCATATGCGAGCGCTCAAACAAGCCGAGCAGATGGCTGGTCTTCGCTGGATTAATGGCGTCAAACTGCCCCTTATTCCAGACGTAGACTGCCTGCGGTTTTTTTAACCATTCCGCGGTGAGGTCACGTCCGTCGAGGCGGCTGCCTTTTGTTCCCGGGTCTTCCGGGTCGTCCGTGGTATTCGGCAAAAATTTACTGCGCCCGCCACCCAAGGCGACTTCCAGACCATCGCCGTGTGAGAACTCGATGAGCTGACGCGCAATATCGGGAAATCCTGCCGTCCGGGCCGCCGGCGAGAGGTCCGCGTCGCCTTCCCAATCGCGCTCGACCGTATGCGCATAGCAAGCGGCCGGAGTCGCGTGTGTCACTCGGGTCGTAGTGACGACACCAGTCGCCAGACCTTTGTCTTCGGCAAGTTCGAGGATGGTGGTCAGTTGATTACCCGTCACGCTGGTGTGATCTCTGCGCACGCCATTCTGATTGACCGAGAGAAATCCATCGTTGGTTTTGACCCCAGTCACTATCGCAGTCATGGTCGGGGCAGAATCGGCAGTTTGCTGGTCGACACTATAGGTTTTCGAGAGCGCTACGTAGGGAAACTTTTCAAAACTCAGGAGATTCTCCTCACCGCTTTCCTTGCGCATTTGGCCCTCGAGAATGCGGGCGGCAGTCACGGTCGCGATCCCCATGCCATCACCGATAAACAGAATGACATTTGTGGCATGGTTGAGATTCGCCTTGAGGCCTTTGGCTTCTTTGACGGCCTGTTGGCCGGCGGCGAACCACTCGGTCGGGGTGTGAGAACCGGCAGCGCCTATAGCCAGGGGACTGGCAAGCACCAGGCTGATAGCAATACCCAAAGCTCTTCTGCCAAATAGCATTAGATTCCTCCTGTTCTTGTCTCCGCCGCATTTCAGCTTTGTCTGAGCAAGCTGTAAAGAGTGGGGAAGCAGCAGGCGGGCATTCAGGAGGAAGCGCGTGACGGCACCCTCCCTCCTGGGAAGAGGATTGACAGGAATTGCGCTGAGGGATGAAGGAGGGAGGCCGCTTGAGGGGGAACGGCCTCCTTCTCCTTGGGGTGAGAGGACCAGCTCTTAGAGGGCCTGGTCTGAGGGGAACGCCGCAAAGAATAGTCGGTAAATGTTACAGGCAGATGAATGAATTGTGAAAACCGCTCTGTTGGAAAAACATTTGTCCATGCTGGCGGCTCACGGTTCGTTGCGCCAGGACCAAACTGAGCCCGAGTTGATAGCCGTTTGAAGAGGTCATCTTCGCTGGCAAACCCAGTCCTGCGCACCGCTAACCGCCCATAGCAGGTGAGTTGTGGTAATTGTTTCTTCCCGCCTGGCGCTTGCGGCACTCCGCACAGGGACAGGCATCACGCAAACTCGCCCATGGCAAGCGACTACGGTGACCATCTGGCCATACTATTACCACTCCCTTCTGATCCCAGATCACCAAGCCCTCGGAGTCGATTCCCGGGTAGGAAGCGGAGCCTGCGGTTGCGTGTAACTGTTGCGTATCCATACGCGCCCCCTTCAGTGCAGCCGAGAGTTATGCTGCGCAGAGACAAGCTCGAGCCACTCGTTCTCCAGCTCTCCCTGTCGCTCCAGCAAGAGTTCCCGTCTGACAATCTCGGCTTCAACGACTTCGCGAATGAATTCACGAGGCGAGGCGTAACAGGTTTCGGCAATCCGTTGGAGACGGTTCCACCAGTGGGGGGCTAGCGAGAGAGAGAAGTTAATCGTATCGTCGTCACTCGGCATGGTTGCTCCTTTCCAGTAGGTTGGAGCACTAAGATACCTATCGCTTCCTACGGCGGTGTGACGGAGAGGTAAAGGTTTGGTGAAATGGCAGCGCTAAGGTGAAGGGAGTAGTTCTTCATTTTTTTGTCATCACGGTGTCATCTGCTTGTCACATTTCTCAGTAAGAAAGTAAATCTTCTCTCGGTGAGAAAGTGAGTCTTCGCCCGTAGGATTCCCAATCCTTAAAAAATGTAAGAGAGCGATCCTCCGCGCAGGCTGGAGGCGTAAGGAGTTTTTACTATGGCTGATGGTAACCAACCCCCACAGCCGGGGGCCGGCGACTTGGCCGAAAAAATTGTGCAGCATCTCTCGCGCAATCCGTGTGATTTGATTGACGCCAAGCGATTGATGCGTCGCTTTCACGCTTCGGTTGCCGATGTCCAAGCCGCGCTCAAGCGGCTCGAGCAGTCGCTTCCCGAGGGCGGGGAGGAATCGACCTGAGACAATTTACCCGTCAAAAGATGATGTAGGCTCTCACGGTGTTCGAGTTGCTCGCCTTCATTGATTTAGGCTCCAACGCTGTTCGCTGTCTTTTAGTCCGCGTTATTCCGCGCGTAGGGTTCGAGGTGCTGCGCCAGGAGCGGGTCCAGACCCGTTTAGGCGGTGGGCAGCCGAGTATGCTCCCCCAGGCCTCCGTCAAGGAAACTTTAGTTACGGTCCGCCGCTTTCTGCGCGACGTGCGTAAGCAAGAGCCGCTACGAGTGCTGGCTATTGCCACTGCCGCTGTGCGTGAAGCGACCAATCGTGAGGCTTTGCTCGCTCCCTTGAGACGCGAGGAGGGGGTAGAGGTGCGCGTGTTGAGCGGTGAGGAGGAGGCGCGCCTCGGAGCTTTTGCCGCGTTGCGCAGTCTTTCATTTCGCGACGGTGTAATCGTCGATCTTGGCGGAAGCAGCCTGCAGATCACGCAAGTGTTCGACGATGACATTAGGACGACTGCGAGCT